>CAMLQG010000014.1 GCA_946482075.1 uncultured Erythrobacteraceae bacterium | reverse complement strand
ATGTCGAATGGTTCGAGGGCAATTTCGAAGCCTATGAGGAAGACAAGCGCCGCCGGCTGGGCGACGCGGCCGACCGTCCGACGCGTCTTGCGTATAAGAAGCTGACGCGCTGACAGGGTAAGGCCCGGATTTCCGCCATCGAGCGGTGGAGACCGGGCCGTCCCATTCCGATCGCCGCGAAAGAAAAATCGCGACGAAGATGAACAAAAGGCCATCTGGGCGGTTCAGAAGTCCGACAGACCGGTTTTGTTAGAAACCGTGTCAGACTACCGCCGCCCCCTTTCAAGCGGCGGAGTGTATGGAGATGCCGCCGTGAAAGTTCATTCGTTCATCAAGTCCAGCGGATTGGCCGCGCTGGCGGCCGCGCTGGCAGTCACTGCCCTCCCCGCCACCGCGTCCGCCGAAGGCCAGCGCGGTTGGTCGGGCTGGAATGGCGGGCGCAACGCAACCGCCCAGATGCCGAGCCCGCGTGCCCAAGGCAGGGCCGACATCCGCGCCAACCGCGTCGAGAGCCGCGGGGATTTCCGCGCCAATCGTATCGAGAACCGGGGCGAGTTCCGAGCTAATCGCATAGAGAACCGCGGGGACTTCCGTGCCCGGCAGGTCCAGCGCCAGACCAACAATCTGCCGCCGCGCGCCGAAGCCTGGGGCGATCGCCGCTCCGCCCGGATCGATCGCAACAGCGAACGCCGCGCGGACAATATCGAGCGTCGCGCACAATGGCGCGCGGATCGCGTGGACAATCGCAGCGAGAACCGCGCCGACCGCATTCGCGACAATGACACTCGTTGGAGCAGAGATCGCAATTCGAGCTATCGCGACAACGATCGCAACCGCTCCTATACCGATCGCAACCGCAACTGGAGCTACCGCGATCGCGACCGGAACGACAATCGCTGGGACCGCGATCGCAGTTCCTATCGCGATGGCTGGCGCGACGGGCGGCGGGCCGACAACCGCTGGGATCGGCGCTGGCGCGAAGATCGCCGCTACAACTGGTCCGACTATCGCAGATCGCACCGGCATATCTACCGGATGAGTCCCTATTACGCGCCCTATTACGGCTACAGCTATCGCAGGTTCAGCATCGGCTTCTTCCTGGATTCCGGGTTCTATGGCAGCCGCTACTGGATCAACGATCCCGGTTACTACCGCCTGCCGCCGGCCTATGACGGCTATCGCTGGGTCCGCTATTATGACGACGCGCTTCTCGTGGATATATATTCGGGCGAAGTCGTTGACGTAATCTACGACTTCTTCTGGTGAAGTCGCCGTTTGCCTGCCGGGAGAGTGGCCCGGCAGGAAGGGCCTGACAGCTGGCCCGGAGCCCCCGCTATTCTCGGCGGGGGCTTTCCGTGTCCGCAAACCCGATCAGCGGCCGAAAGGAAGCATCCGGAAGATCGTACCGTCACGGTCGATCAGCTGGTGCTTCCAGGCCCCTGCCACATGCAGCAGGAACAGAAACAGCATAGCCGTGGCGAAGACTTCGTGCATTTCATGGAAGACGCCGTTGGCCGCCTTGCTCTTCGTCATCGGAATGCCGGGAAACTCGAAGATCCCGAACATGTCCACGCCCATCCCACCGACATAGGTCTGCAACATAAGGTAGCCGGTCAACGGCAGTCCCAGCATCAGCACGTAAAGCAGCGTGTGGACTGCGCGGGCGGCCAGTCGCTCCCACCCCCTATGCTCCGGGTTGGGCGGCGGAGGCTTGTGCATCAGCCGCCAGACCACGCGCAGGACCGACAGGATCAGCACGGTCATGCCGATCGCCATGTGCCGGCCCATCATGATATCGTGCTGCGCCTTGGGCGCATCTTCCGCGACATGGGCGAGCAGCCAGTTCGTGATGATCGCAAGGGCTATCAGCCAGTGGAGGATTATGGCGCCGCCGGAATAGCGGATCCATGTGGGATTGGCGGATGGGGGAGTATGCATGACCCTATCCTGACGCAGGGCGCGAATGGCCGCAAGCCTCTTGCCTGAAGCCTTCGCCGGCCCCTAGAAAGGGGCGATCATGGCTTTCGGTTTCAAGAACGTATCATCCGCCCCCGACCAGGACGCACTGGCGCGGATCGGCGCGAAGGTTCGCGCCCGGCTGGATGCGGATCCGCAGGTCCACAAGGTTCCCGTGACCAATGCGGAAATCTACACTATGGGCGGCTTCCTCGATCCGGGCGAATGCTTCCGCCTGGTGGCAATGATCGATGGCGTGGCCCAGCCTTCCACGCTCTACAGCGATTTCAGCCGGCAGGACTATCGCACGAGCTATTCGGCCAATCTCGACCATTGGGACTCGATGGTGATGATGATCCAGCGCCGGATCGACGATCTGCTGGGCATGCCGCCCGAAAATGGCGAGACGATCCAGGGCCAGCGCTACGAGCCGGGCCAGCAATATCGCGAACATTGCGACTGGTTTCCGACCAACGCCGAACACTGGAAGATCGAGCGCAAGCGCGGCGGGCAGCGCAGCTGGACGGCGATGATCTTCCTCAATGATGTGGAGGAGGGCGGTCATACCGAATTCCCCAATCTCGGCGCCAAGGTCACCCCGCAGCGCGGCGCGATCCTGATCTGGAACAACGCTACGGTGGAAGGCGTGCCCAACCAATACACGCTCCACGCCGGGCGCCCGCCGGTGAAAGGCACCAAGCACATCATCACGAAATGGTACCGCTGCCGTAAGTGGGGATAACACCACACCCCATCATCCCAGCGCAGGCTGGGATCTCGGGCGGCTGGGTGCGAACTATCGAGAGAGATCCCGGCTTTCGCTGAGATGACGAGCTTCGAGCTAGTCCTGCTTTTCCTCCAAATCCTCCCCCCTCGCCAGCAGCCGCGCGAAGCGGTCGATCTTGCGCGACAGGCGGATGATCTCGAGCTGGGTGCGCAGGTTCACTTCGTAATCGTGGCGTGCGGTCAATCGGTCCTTCGCGGCCTGACGGTTCTGGCTCATCATGATGATCGGAGCCTGGATCGCCGCCAGCATCGAGAGCATCAGGTTGAGGAAAATGTAGGGATACTGGTCGAACGGATGAAAGCCGAACGATTCCAGTACCCTGCTGTTCACCAACATCCAGCCGAACAGGATCAGGCCGAAGCTGATGATGAAACCCCAGCTGCCGCCCACCGCCGCCACGCGGTCGGCCAGCCGGTCGCCGAAGCTGGCCCGCGCCTGGACAAGCTCGTCCGCATCCATGCCGCTCAGCGCGCCCGAGGCAATGCGGGTCAGCACACGCTGTTCTTCCGGCTCCAGATCCTCCAGCTCGCGGCCGAGAAGCTCCCGCGCGAGATCATGGGGATCGGAGCGCCCGTTCACCGCGCGAGCGCCTCTGCGATCAGCTTGCGGGTGTTCGCCACCCCGTACAGCGCGATGAAGCTGCCCATGCGCGGCCCCTGGCTCGATCCGAGAAGCGTTTCGTAAAGCGCCTTGAACCAGTCGCGCAAGCTTTCGAAGCCATAGGTTTCGTCCTTGCCGATCTCATAGACCGCGTTCTGGAAATCCTCGGCCGAAGCGCCTTCCCCCAGCCGCTCCAGCTCGCCATCGAGCCTGCGGAGCGCTTCCGCCTCGTTCGCCGCCGGCGCGCGATGGCTCAGCATCGGGGCCACGAAATCGCGATTATAAGCCAGCGCCGGCTCGATCAGCGCATCCAGCGCCGGATGATCCTCCGGCCGCGCATTCTGCACGTAATTGCGGAGATAGGACCACACCTGCTCGCGCGTGGCATGCGGGCCCATCACGCCCACCAGGTTCTGAAGCAGTCCGTAGGTAACCGGCAGCGTATCGCCCTCGCCGTCCGGCTGTTGTTGGGCCGTGCCATTCGCGCGCAGCAGGTGCCACACCGGATTGCCCAGCTGCTGTTCCACCGGCTGGCCGGGGATCTTCTCGCGGAACTGCCAATATTCGTCCACCGCGCGCGGGATGATGCCGACATGGAGCTGCTTGGCGCTCTTCGGCTCGCGGAACAGGTAGAAGCCCAGGCTGTCCTCGCTGCCATAACGCAGCCATTCCTCGATCGTCAGGCCGTTGCCCTTGGACTTGGAGATCTTCTCCCCCTTCTCGTCCAGGAACAGCTCGTAGATCAGCCCTTCCGGCCGATTGCCGCCCAGCACGCGCGCAATCTTGGCCGATTGGGTGACGCTGTCGGTCAGGTCCTTGCCGCACATCTCGTAGTCGACGCCCAGCGCGACCCAGCGCATCGCCCAGTCGACCTTCCATTGCAGCTTGGCATGGCCGCCCAGGATGGTCTGCTCGACCGTCTTTCCCCCAGAGGCAGTGGGGTCCTCGAACCGCACGATGCCCGCTTCGACATCGACCACTTCCACCGGCACCTGGAGCACGACGCCGCTGGTCGGACTGACGGGCAGCACGGGCGAATAGGTCGCCGCGCGTTCTGCCCTCAGCGTCGGCAGCATCACGTCCATGATCGCGCCGTAATTGCGCAGCACATTCCTCAGCGCATCGTCGAAAGCGCCGGAATTGTAGCACTCGCTGGCCGAGACGAATTCATAGTCGAACCCGAACCGGTCGAGGAATTCGCGCAGCATAGCATTGTTGTGATGGGCGAAGCTTGCATACTTCCCGAACGGATCGGGAATGCGGGTGAGCGGCTTGCCGAGATTGGCAGCGAGGAGATCGCGGTTCGGCACATTGTCCGGCACCTTGCGCAAGCCGTCCATATCGTCGCTGAACGCCACAAGCCGCGTGGGCGCGCCATCCGTCAGCACTTCATAGGCGCGCCGCACCAGCGTGGTGCGCAGCACTTCCTGGAACGTGCCGATATGCGGCAGGCCCGAGGGACCATACCCCGTCTCGAACAGGACAGGAGCATTGCCGGGCTTCCCGTCCGGATAGCGCTTAAACAGCTTCTGCGCCTCCTGGAATGGCCAAGCCTTGGACACGCGCGCGGCGGCGATCAGATCGTTCTCACTCATGCGCCCGCCTTTTGCGCGTCCGGGTTCATTTCGCAAGGCCTGAAGCTGAACAGGTTGACACAGTTGACACTGTCCTGGGAGAAAACTCCGGCCCCGGCCCGGCGGCGGATGGCAGGGCCGGACGGGAGCGAGGAAAAGCGAGGAATCATGCGGCTTTCCATAAGCGCGTGAGGGACTTGTAGGACAGCGAAAAATGCACCGTCCCTCGCGTCGACAGCGCCCGCATGCTTTACCGGACGTTAAACGTTCATGCTTAACAAAGCCCAAAGCGCCCGTCGGAGATCCGGCAATCAGGCGCAGGGGGCCTATGTCTAAACTGATTATCCAGATTCCCTGCCTTAACGAGGCGGAGAGCTTGCCTGCGACGCTGTCCGCCCTGCCCAGGGCCATCCCCGGCGTGGACGAAATCGAGATCCTGGTCGTCGATGACGGCAGCACCGACAACACCGCGCAAATCGCGCGGATGTGGGGCGTTCAGCATGTCGTTCGTCATCGCACCAATCGCGGGCTGGCCGCCGCCTTCCAGAGCGGAGTCGACGCCGCCCTTCGTGCCGGCGCGGATATCATCGTCAACACCGATGCGGACGGGCAATATGCCGGCGAGGATATCGCCAAGCTGGTGGCGCCGATCCTTTCGGGCGAGGCGGACGTGGTCATCGGCGATCGCGGAGTGGCCGACAACGAGCATTTCGGCCTCATCAAGCGTGGCCTGCAAAGGCTGGGCAGCGCGGTGGTCCGCAAGCTTTCGCGCACGACAATCACCGACGCGGTCAGCGGCTTCCGCGCGATCAGCCGCGAAGCCGCCCAACGCCTGACGATCACCACCGAATTCAGCTATACCACCGACATGCTGATACAGGCCGGACGCAAGCGCTTCGCGATCACTAGCGTACCGATCCGCACCCACCGCACCGAGCGCCCTTCCCGCCTGTTCAAGTCCATCCCGCAATTCATCATGAACACGGGGATGACCATGGCGCGGGCCTATACGATGTACAATCCGCTGCGGGTCTTCTTCAGCGCCGGCGCCTTGATCGCGCTCATCGGCGCGCTGCCGATCATGCGTTTCCTGTTCTTCTGGGCGACGGGCGACGCGAACGGCCATATTCAATCGCTTGTGATCGGCGCGGCCCTCCTCATCGTCGGCGCTCTCGTCGCCATGATGGGCATCCTGGCCGATCTGATCGGCGCCAATCGCAAGCTGCTGGAAGCGGCGCTGGAGCGCGTGCGGCACCTGGAAAACAAGATCGACGAGAACAATGCCGCCGCAATGCAGAAACCGCCGCGCCGGGCGGGAGGCACTCGATAGCCGTCATGATGGAACTGGCCGCTGCCATCCCCCGGCATGGGGAAATATCTCCGGCTTCCGCCAGGGAAACGTCGCTTCATTCGGAGGATGGGTTCCGGCCGATCGCGATATTGTTGATCATGTTGCTGGGGGCGCAACTCTATCTGGTCTGGTTCAAGTCGTTCAATTGGGACGAATTCCTGCATTTCAGTCAGGTCTATAGGGTGCGGGAGGGAACCCTCAGCCAGCCGTTCCAAGTACTGCATTCCCGTATCCTCTGGTGGGCGCCGGAAGTAGCCGGGAATCTGATCGACCAGATGCGTGCAGCGCGACTCTTCATGTGGGGCACGCATCTCCTCACGCTTTTCATGATCTTCGGTCTCGCCCGGCAGTTCACCGGCACGGCGAACGCATTCTTCGCCGCCTTTGCCTATATGACGGCAGGCTTCGTATTTGCGCATGGCTTTTCCATCCGGTCCGATCCGTTGGCGACCGCCACCCTGATGATCGCGCTCTGCCTGCTCGGGAAAGGCACACTCTCCCACGGCAAGGCAATCGCGATCGGTGCGCTGATCGGCCTGGCGGGCATGATGACGCTGAAAGCGTCATTCTATGTGCCCTGCTTCGCTGGCCTGGCGTGGTTGAAGTTCACCGAAACGGCCGAAAAGAGGCAGTTCCTGGGCAAGCTGGCCGTGCTCGCCGCGACCGCGCTGGCTTCTTTCGCGGCAATCTACCTGTATCACCGATCCGGTCTCGTGGCGGTTCCAGAACGCCTGGAAGGCAGATCGATGTTCGGCCATGGTCTTCGCTGGTTCTCCGAAGGGCCAAAGGGGTACCATATCGTTCGCGAGATCATCCTCGCGCCGATCTTCTCCGCCTGCGTCGTCCTCGCCCCGATCGGCTGGCGAAAGGCAGGCCTTACGCGGGCGGCTGCGATCGCCCTGCTCGGCTTCGCGCTCCCGCTCGCGGTCCTGCTCTTCTATCGCAACACCTTTCCCTATTTCTTCGTTTTCATCCTCGCTCCTGTCGCTGTGGCGATCGCGCCGATGCTGGGCATGCTCCGCGATCGTTTGGGCAACATCCCCCTCGCGATCCTGCTGGCGATCGTGCCGGTGTGGATGACAGCGGCGGAACCAAGAGACACGATCGGGCAGCAGCAGGCGCTGATCGATTATGTTCACCAGGAATATCCCGAAAGAACGAGCTATCTCGATTATGCCGGGATGATCGCCGACTATCCCCGCATACTCAATCACCTGACCTCGGGGATCGGTATCGGATCTTACCACGAACGTGGCGAAGCAACGGTTGCGGAGGACATCAAGGCCGGCAAGGTGCCTTTCATCATCGCCAATCATGTGAGCATTGCGGCGGCCCTCGAAGGCAGGACGCCGCTCAATGCCTTTCTCCCTGCGGACGTGGCCGCAATGCGGGACAGTTACGTCCGCCAGTGGGGCGCCCTCTGGCGCGAAGGCAAGGCGATCCCGTCAGGGTCCGACTTGTTCGTGTTTTCGCTCGATCGAAGCGGCCCGTTCACTCTTGCCGGCGACACTGTGACACTAGACGGAAAGACCCTGCATGCGGGGGAAACAATCGTGCTGGACGATGGCCGGCATCTGGTCACCGGTCATAGAAAGTCCGGCACGGTGCTTTGGCGGGGCGACCGGCTTCCCGCCACTCCGCCGAAGACCGGGTCCGACACCCTGTTCACGTATTTTTGACCTGGGCACGCGAAGCCGAACCCTAAGGCGCCGTATCCACGGATCCGGATGACATGGCTTGTCGCGGTGTGATGACCAGCAAACCGGCGACAAGCGCGTTGACGATCAGCCCGATGATCCTCGTCACGGACGCAGCCAGGAAGACGACGGCAGCGCCTAGCCCAACGGCCGGGGCAAGCGCAGCCGCGGCTGCTTCCCGAATTCCCAGGCCCGCAGGAACCAGGGACAGGGACGCGCCGACGACGCTCGCAACGGAGAGAACGGATGCCTGCGCGAAATTCGCGGGCTCTCCCAAAGCGACAACCGCTGCCAGAATGCGGGCTGACTCAAGAGCGACCGAGCCGACGCGAAGGATTATCAGCGCCGCTCCCGGCAAGATACGTCCTCTGCTGAACCGCACCGTTCCCCAGAAGGTCGAGGCGAGGACACTGCTTCCGAACAAGCCGACAAGGACGCCGATGAAAGGATCCCGAAGCCTCGCGAACCAGATTCCCGCCCAGAGGAAGCCCACGCCGATCCAGATCAGGAACACGAACAGCGTGGCGAGGGTAACTTTTATGGTAGTAGTGCTTTCCGTGCGCAGAGCCGCGATCCGGACCAGCATGCCGCCCGGCAGGGGCAGCATGTTGGCAAGCGTACCGAATATCGTGATCTCGCTGGCCCGCAGCATGGTCGGGCGTTGTTCGACCAGCCGCGCCATCATCATGAATTCAAATATATTCAAAACTATCATCAGCGGGGTAATGACCAGCGTGATCATCAGGATCGGACGGATCTCGATATTCTTGAACGAGTCCGGCCGGTCATGCAGTGAAAGTCCGATCCCTCCGATGAAAATCACGAACGCCACGACAAGCGCAAGGCGCCGCAGGCGCGGATCGTCGAGTTTCATAACGTCACGCATTCTGTCCAGTCGCATCGGGAGAGACAGGGATTTCATAATGCAGCCGATTGCAGCCTCGACACCGAAAAGCAAAGCGCAAAGATGCCCCGGCACCGGCCAAGACGGGATTGACCACACAATATCCAAGAGGTGACGGGCTTGTACTCCAATATGATCTTGCTGCTTCACGCATTCAGCCGGGCCAATGCGGGGGATGGCCTGCTGGTGGATCTGACTCTGGAAGCTCTCACGGATGCGGGCATCGCGCCGGATGAATGCGTCTTGTTGGCGCTTGATTCCGAGAGCTTCTCCGATCTGCCTAACGTGCTGCGCGCGCCGGGAGAGCCAACTGCCCGGCCGAGCTGGCAATTGGCGCGCGCGGCATGCGAACTGGTCGCCGGGCGCGCCGGTCGGGGAGAGATTTTCCGACGGGTCCGGGAAGCGCGCGCCATGGTTGCAGTCGGCGGCGGCTACCTTGTGGCGGATTCACCGATACGGCGCGCCGGAGTCCTCTTGAATCATCTCACCCAATTGCGTGCAGCAGCCCACAGCCAGCGACCGACGATCTATCTGCCGCAAAGCATCGGGCCACTGACAGGACTCACCGGCCGCCTCACCAAGCAGGCCCTGGCGGGAATCGACCGCGTCTATCTGCGCGACGATCGCAGCATATCGGAACTGTCCCTCGACAATGCGGTGCGTTGTCCAGACCTGGCGGTAATGAAGTTGGCCCGTTCACTCGCTCCCGGTCCCAAAAGGCCCGGCGGATCGGTTGTAATCGTCGGCCGCGACTTGCCCAAAGCAAATGGGTACGTCGAAAGGCTGAGCAAGCTTCATGCGCTCGTCGCAAAACCGGTCTGGGCCGTCCAGGCAGATATCCCCGGCCCCCGAAGCGATCGCGCCTTCTATCGATCCGCCGGCCTGCGCGATGATGGCCCGCTGTCCCGGGTACTGGAAGAGACCGAGGTCGCCGCTGTCGTTTCGGTTCGGCTGCATGGCGCTATCGCCGCATTGCTCGCCGGCCGTCCGGCAATTCATCTCGCTTACGAACGCAAAGGCTGGGGGGCATACGAAGATCTGGGTCTTGCAGAATTCGTGCATGACGCGCGCTCCTTCAGTCCCGAACTGGTAGCCAAGCAGAGCATGGAGCTTGCGAACGACCCCGCGCCCTTCTGGGGCAGAGTCGAAATGGCGAGATCAAAGATCACTTCTGCTTATGAAATTATGGTCAAAGATTTAAGGTCAAGGCTTACTATCAATTCCGATCGCCAATAAATATTCCTTGATCAACCGATCCCAATAATACCTTCTCGTCACTTCTTGCAAAATACGCAACCTTCGATCCTTCTCTTTCGGAGGTAAATCGAGGATATGTTCCATCGCATTTGCCAGTTCCACGATATTCGCCGGATTCTCGACAAACGTCACACATTCGCGAATGGTATTCCATTCGGGCAGCATCGCGATATTCGTATCCCCGCCGGCGATCACGGGTTTGCCAGCGACAAGCGCTTCCAGCAGCGCCACCGGCAATCCTTCGACATCACCGCCACTTGCCTTGGCTGGAAACACGAACGCGTTCGTGAGGTCGAAAAACTGCGCCTTCTCGTCGTCGCGCAGGAAACCGGGAAAGCTGATGCCGAGCGAACGGCCCGCAGCTTCCAGGCTGGCCCGCTCTTCTCCATCGCCGGCGATCGCGACACGGATATCCCGCCCCCTTCCCGCAAGCAGAGCCACCGCTTCGATCAGGAAGTCGAGGCCCTTCTTGACCGACAGCCGCGAGATCGTTCCAAAGTCGAAATGCGCGACGCCGGCGGAAACATGCTGGGAACGGAGTTGCTTGACACCCATCGGCAGAACGGTGATCCGCCGGCCCATGGTGTGGGCCTCGCCTTTCGGGAACAAGCTCAGAGCATGATCGCGCTGGAAGCTGTTGACGCAGAAAAGATGCTTGCTGTCACCAAGTACAGTGCGAGCAACGAGGCGCCCCAAGGGTCCGAACCGCTCGAAGACACGCAGATCAGACGAGTGGTTCTGCAGAACATAGTGAATTCCGCAACGCTTCTTGAGAAAATAGGCAGTGAGGCCCTGCGGCAGGACCCAATGAGCATAGACGAGGTCGATCTTCTCCTCGCGCACCAACCGGCGTGCGGCACGATACTGCGCGACAATGAATATCGGAACTTGCAGGGCGAGCCAGGGGTTGCGCCTGATATTCGGCAGAATTGCGGGGTAGGCGAGGTGTTGCCTTTCTTCCGAACGGGCATAACGGAAGCGACGAACTTCGATAGAACCGCGCTGTTCCCGGTCCGCAGCGCCTGCATCATGCGGCGCGAGAATGAAAACGCGATCCTGCGGCCGGGCCTCTGCCCAAGCTTCTGCCTGTTCTCCAACAAAATCAGCCTGGAGGTCGCCCCGCCAGCGGGGGTAGGTCGAGGTTAGAAACAGGATCTTCATGGAACTTGCTGATTGCCTCCCGCACGGCGTTAAGCCAGAGGAAGGCTTTCAGGGGAACCTCAAACTTTTGCCCCTCAATGCGCCAGCAGCAGCGGGAGAGTCGTCCGTTCCAACATGTCCTTGGTCACGCCGCCCAGCACGCTCTCGCGCAGGCGCGAATGGCCGTAGGCGCCCATGACGATGTAGGACGCGCCGGATGTGCGCGCCGCTTCGAGCAGCACTTGCGAGACGGCGCGGCCCTCACGCTTCAGGTCCGTTTCGCTCGCCGTGATGCCATGCCGGGCGAGATAGGCGGTCGCTTCGCTCGCGGGCAGGTCCATGTTCTCGTCCCTGTCCACCGTCACCAGCGTCACCGAGCCGGCCTTCTTCAGCAAGGGCAGCGCGTGACGCAAGGCGGTCGAGGCTTCCGCCGAACCGTCCCATGCGATCAGTGCGGCGCCCGCGCAGTCGATGCCGTTCGCGTCATGCGGCACGGCGAGCACCGGGGCGGAAGCGCGGATCACCACATCCGCGGCGGTTTGCGGCGCATCGATCCGCGGGCGCATCCCCTTGGTGGTAGCGCTCAGCACCACGAGATCGGCGAGCCAGCTATGCGCTGCCAGCAGCCGCGAAGGAGCACCGGCATGAGTCTGCCATTCCCACGAGATAGGTTCATCCTTCAGCCGCGCCTCGATGGCCGCGCGCTCGGTCTTTTCCTCGTCGCTTATCCGTTCGATGACCTGCGCCATCATGAAGGAGACGCCGTAGGGGTCGATCGGAGCGAAGGTTTCGAGCGGCGTCACCTGGAGGCAGCTCAGATGCCCATCGAACGCACGGGTGACGTCGAGCGCGGCCTTGAACCGCGCATTCTGGCCGTCGTCGCGATGGATATGCACCAATATGGATTTCATGGCCCTGTCCTCCTTCCAGCCCGCTGTCCGGGCTGCCATTCGGGATCACCATCATGCATTCCCGTGACGATAGGAAAATGATCCAGCGCAAATTTCGTGCCCCGGACAGGAAAAGCATCGGACCCGTGATGCCCCGCGGCATCCCCACACCTTCACGACCAATAGGGCGTCGGCATGACGAACACTTTCGCTTTATGCAAGCACCGGCTACAGGCGCCCGCATGTCTCCCCCGCCTCCATCCGCCGACCGCCCCGAGGGCGAGCGTATCGCCAAGCTGCTCGCGCGCGCGGGCGTCGCCTCGCGCCGCGAGATCGAACGGATGATCGGCGAAGGGCGGATCAAGCTCGACGACGTGGTGCTGACCACGCCCGCCACGATCCTGCCCAACCTCAAAGGCGTGACGGTGGACGGCAAGCCCGTGGCCGCCGCACCGCCTGCACGGCTGTTCCGCTTCCACAAGCCGGCCGGCCTGCTCACCGCGGAGCGCGATTTCAGCGGACGGCCGACCATCTACGCGGCGCTGCGCAACGCGCTGCCCAAGGATGCGCCGCGGCTGATGCCGGTCGGCCGGCTGGATTTCAACACCGAAGGCCTGCTGCTGCTGACCAATGACGGCGAACTGAAGCGCTCGATGGAACTGCCCGCCACCGGCATCCCGCGCACTTATCGCGCGCGGACCTTCGGCGAGATCTCCCAGACGCAGCTCGACGACCTGATCGAGGGGATCACGATCGAAGGCGTGCGCTACGGCAAGATCGACGCCAATCTCGAACGCCGCACGTCCGACCGTCACCAATGGGTGGAAATGACGCTGACCGAGGGCAAGAACCGCGAAGTCCGCCGCGTGCTCGAACATCTCGGCCTGCAGGTCTCGCGCCTGCTGCGCACCAGCTACGGCCCGTTTCAGCTGGGTGACCTGCCGCGCGGGAGCGCGGGCGAAGTGCCGCAGGCGGAACTCGAACGCTTCCGCAAGGGGCTGAAACACGATGCCGCGCGCGGGCAGTACCGCCCCCAGAAACCGAAGGCATGAGGATCATCGCGGGCGAATGGCGCGGGCGGAACATCGTCGCGCCCCAGGGCGATACCACCCGCCCCACGGCCGACCGCACGCGCGAGACGCTGTTTTCCATGCTGGCGAGCCGTCTGGGCAGTTTCGAAGAGCTGCTGGTGGCGGACCTGTTCGCGGGTTCCGGCGCGCTGGGGCTGGAAGCGCTGTCGCGCGGGGCGAGCGAAGCGATCTTCGTCGAACAGGATGCCGTCGCGATCCGTGCCTTGCGTACCAATATCGCCAATCTGCGCGCCACCGCCCGCGCCGATGTGCGGGCGAGCTCCGTGCTCG
The DNA here is from genome assembly GCA_946482075.1 of uncultured Erythrobacteraceae bacterium. The sequence continues at coordinate 37,809 of CAMLQG010000014.1, read as the reverse complement.
CCCTAGGTCCGGCCAGGCGCGTGCCCGACCTGCTGCTGCTCGACCCGCCATACGAGACGGGCGCGGGGATCGTGGCGCTCGACAAGCTCCGCAGGCTCGGCTGGATCGGGCCCGAAGCGTGGATCAGCCTGGAAACCTCGCGCAAGGAGGATGTGCGCGTGAAGGGATTCGAGGTGGAAACGGTGCGTGATGTGGGGAAAGCGCGGCTGCACCTGCTGCGGCCTGCGGAGGAATAAACTTCTCGTCATTGCGAGCGGAGCGAAGCAATCCAGTGCGTAACGTGCTGGACTCTGGATTGCTTCGCTCCGCTCGCAATGACGTGGAGTATCAAGCCACCGGAAAGCTCGGCTGCGCTTCCTCTGCCGGGCGCACCCTCGCCAGAGCCACCCCACCAAGCGTGGCAATACCGGCCGCACAGAGGAACAGGCCCACCAGCGCCACTCCGCCTTCCCCGCTGATCGCCTGGCTCGCCACCGGCACCAGCGCGCCGCCGATGATCCCGCCCGTGTTGAAAGCCACCGACGCGCCGGTATAGCGCACCGTCACCGGAAACAGTGTCGGCAGCCACGCGCCGAGCGGGCCATAGACCAGTCCCATGATCAGCAGCGCCAGCGCCAGCACGAGGAACACCGCGAAGAGTGAGGCGCCGGCAAGCGCCTGTCCGAAGATCAGGCCCAGCAGCATTGTGCCGATCGCGCCCGCCAGCAGCACGCGACGCGGGCTCGCCGCATCCGACCATACGCCGGAGATCACGATGCCGATCGCCAGGAAAGTGTTGGCCGCGAGTTGGACCAGCAACACGTCTTCCCGCGCATAGCCGCGCACCGTGGTCATGTGGCCCAGCGCGAAAGCGGTGGCGAGATAGAAGATCGCGAAGCAGGCGATCACGCCCGCGCTGCCCGCCAGCACGGCGGGCGTATGGTGCTTGAACAGCGTGCCCAGCGGCACGGCGGGCGGCGGCGCTTGTTCCAGCGCGGCCTTGAACGCGGCGGTTTCTCCGATCCGCAGCCGCACCCACAAGCCGAGGATCACCAGCGCCGCGCTCAGCAGGAAGGGAATGCGCCAGCCCCAGGCGGTGAAATCGGCGTCCGACAGGTTCATGCCCAGCGCCAGGAACAGGCCGTTGGCGCACAGGAAACCGATCGGTGCGCCAAGCTGCGGCGCGCAGCCGAAACGGGCTTCCCACCCCCTGGGCGCGTTCTCCACCGCGAGCAGCGCCGCCCCGCCCCATTCGCCGCCCAGTCCGAAGCCCTGGCCGAAGCGCAGCACGCACAGCAGCAGCGGGGCGATCCACCCGACCATCGCATAGGTGGGCAGGAAAGCGATCAGCAGGGTGGATACGCCCATCAGCAGCAGCGAGGCGACCAGCGTCGATTTCCGCCCGATCCGATCCCCGAAATGGCCGAAGGCGACCGCGCCCACCGGCCGCGCGACGAAGGCGATACCAAAACTCATCAGGCTGTAGAGCAACTGGGCAGAAGAACTGTCCGCCGGGAAGAACAGCGGCCCGAACACCAGCGCCGCGGCGGTGGCGTAAACGTAGAAGTCGTAGAACTCGACAGCGGTGCCGACATGGGCGGCCATCAGGATGCGGGCGTTCTGCTTCAACGGGTGCATCGCGCGGTGCTCGGCCAAGGCGCGCGATGGGTCAAGGGGAATAGATAACTCCCCTCCCCTTCACGGGGAGGGGAGAAAGAACCATCACACCCCGCCGGGATTACGGCAGCTGTCCTGCACCTTCCGGGTGCATACAGGATATTTCTTGTTCATCGCTTCGGCCGGGGGCGGCGTCAGCGCGCCTTTGTACGGACCGGCCTGATAGGCGGGATCGGCCGGCATCGCGGGCGGAACGGGTTCTCCAGCCGATTGCGGGGCTGGCGGCGTGGTGCTCGGCGCGCCCGGACCGACCGGATTGCCCTGCTCGATCGGCGGCTGGCCCGGAGGCGGAGGCGGCGGGACAGGCGGCTCACCCGGGGCGGGGGGCGGAGGCGGAGGTGGGGGTGGCGGAGGAGGTGCGCTCGGATCGGTCGGGTCGGTGGGAGCGGGCATGGCGGCCGGATCGCCAGCAGGCGCGCCGGTGCCCTGGGCGAGAGCCACCCCACTGGTCATGGCCCCAAGCATCGCAGCGGCAAGAATTATCTTTCTCATCGAATATCTCCGATTCTCCCATCCCGGCCTTCGAACGACCGAGCCCGGCAAGCGTTCCTCAGTCACGCCCGCCGCGCTTGCACCTTTTGCCGATGTTCCCTAACTGTTCACCGATACCATGAGCGACCCGTACCCCCTCCCCTCTCCCGCCGCAGCGGATGACGAACCGCCCTATCTCGGCGCGCTGAATCCCGCCCAGCGCGAGGCCGTACTGACATCCGAAGGGCCGGTGCTGATGCTGGCGGGCGCCGGTACGGGCAAGACGGCGGCGCTCACCGCACGGCTCGCTCATCTCGTCCACACGCGCCGCGCCTGGCCGAGCGAAATCCTCTGCGTGACTTTCACCAACCGCGCCGCGCGCGAGATGCGCGAACGGGTGGGCCACCTGATTGGCCCGGCCGTGGAAGGCATGCCCTGGCTCGGCACGTTCCATTCCATCGCCGCGCGCATGCTGCGCCGCCATGCGGAACTGGTCGGGCTGCAATCGAACTATACGATCATCGACACGGACGATCAGCTGCGCCTGCTGAAACAGCTGATCGCGGCGAACGATCTGGACGAGAAGCGCTGGCCGCCCAAGCAGCTCGCCGGGTTGATCGACCGCTGGAAGAACCGCGGCCTCAACCCCGAGGATCTCGATGCGGTCGAGAACGAAGCCTATGCCAATAGACGAGGCCAGCAATTCTACCGGCTTTACCAGGACCGGCTGAAAGCCCTGAACGCCTGCGATTTCGGCGACCTCCTGCTTCACATGCTGAACATCTTCCGGCGCGAGCGGGACATTCTCGAACGGTATCAGCAGCGCTTCAAATACATCATGGTGGACGAATATCAGGACACCAACGCGGTCCAGTATCTCTGGCTGCGCCTGCTGGCGCAGGAGCGGAAGAATATCTGCGTGGTAGGGGATGACGACCAGTCGATCTATTCCTGGCGCGGAGCGGAGATCACCAACATCCTGCGCTTCGAGAAGGATTTCCCCGGCGCCAAGGTGATCCGGCTGGAGCAGAATTATCGTTCGACCCCGCAGATTCTCGCCGCCGCGTCCGGCCTGATCGACGCGAATAGCGAGCGGCTGGGCAAGACGCTGTGGACGCAGCGCAATGGCGGGGACAAGGTCCGCGTCATCGGGGTGTGGGACGCGCCGGAGGAAGCCCGCCGCGTGGGCGAGGAAATCGAGCGGCTGGAACGCGAAGGCGCACCGCTGGACCAGGTCGCGATCCTCGTGCGTGCGCAGTTCCAGACGCGCGAATTCGAAGACCGCTTCATCCAGATCGGCCTCAACTACCGCATCGTCGGCGGTTTCCGCTTCTACGAACGCGCGGAAATCCGCGATGCGCTGGCCTATCTGCGCGTGATCGCTCAACCGGCGGACGATCTCGCTTTCGAACGGATCTACAACCAGCCCAAGCGCGGGCTCGGAACGAAGACGCTGGAGATCATGCACCGCCATGCCCGCGGGCGCGGGCTTCCGCTTGCCGCCGCCGCGCTGGACCTTGCCGACAGCGACGAGCTTCCCAAGCGCGCCGGGCAGACGATTGCCTCCCTGATGGCCGATTTCCTGCGCTGGCGGGAAAGCGAACCGACACTGAGCCCGGCCGAACTGCTGCGCGCCGTGCTGGAGGAATCCGGCTATACCGCGATGCTCCAGGCCGAACGCAGCGCGGAGGCCGCCGGGCGGCTGGAAAACCTCTCCGAACTCGCCCGCGCGATGGAGGATTACGCTTCGCTGGGCGATTTCCTCGAACATGTCAGTCTGGTGATGGACAATGATGCGGCTTCCGATGGCGAGAAAGTCACCATCATGACGATCCACGCGGCCAAGGGGCTGGAATTCGACCATGTGTTCCTGCCCGGCTGGGAGGAAGGCGTGTTCCCGTCCCAACGCGCGCTGGACGAAGGCGGGCTCGCCGCGCTGGAGGAGGAACGCCGCCTCGCCTATGTGGCCATCACGCGCGCGCGGCGCCGCTGCACCATTCTGCATGCCGCCAATCGCCGCATTTACGGCCAGTGGATGAGCTCGATCCCATCGCGCTTCATCACCGAACTGCCGCCTTCCGAGATCGCCAGCGAAACCACGATGAGCGGCGGCGCATCCCTGTGGCGCGCGAACTGGTCGGAACGCGATGATCCCTTCGCTCATGTCGCCACCAGCCGTCCCGACCGCGCGCAGAGCCGCGGCCCCGGCTGGCAGCGCGCGGCATCGCTGGGCTACGATGCCACGCCCAAGCGTCTGGCCGAACCCAGCCGCAGCGCCGCCAGCTTCGCCGCCAAGCCGCGCACCGACATCGCCATCGGCGCGCGCGTGTTCCACGAGAAGTTCGGCTACGGCACCGTTACCGGTCAGGAAGGCAACAAGCTGGAGATCGACTTCGAAGCGAGCGGCGTGAAGCGCGTGATCGACAGTTTCGTCACGCCGGCAGAGTGAACCATAAATCACATAAGATATTCATCCCATCCGCTAATGAGATGAAATTTCTTTCAAAAGCAATTACCTGCTTCTCGATGATACGATGAACCTCGATTTGGCGAGAATTGACTTCTTTGGAAGAGGGAATTGCTTGATTTTGCACCCCGCAATACATGGAATGGCGTAGTCCTCGGAAGAGGAATATATTGCGCCTCGCAATCCGGCATCCATCGAGAACATAGGCTGGATTTTCCCAGGGAGGGGATCGCAATGAAAAACTCGCTGTATCTGTCGCTCGGAATCCGCCCCGGCTTCACGGCGCTCGCCACCGCCTTCGCCTATGCCGCCGCCAGCCCGGCGCTGGCCCAGGGTACGGCCCAGACCGACCAGGCACCCGACTATCAGAACAAGGAAATCGTGGTGACGGCGCGTTCCACTGGGGAAACGCTCACCGAGGTTCCGGTGGCGGTGACCGCGCTCAGCGGCGAAGACATTGAACGTTATGCATCCGCCGATCTCGTGAAGATGTCGCAATTGACTCCGCAGGTCGAAGTCTATGGTAGCGGCGCGGGGTCGGGCGGCGCCTTCCTCGTGCGCGGCATCGGCACGACCGCGGATACGGCCGGTGTGGACCAGTCGGTGTCCATCTCGCTCGACGGCAGCCAGATCGCGCGGCCGCGCACCGCCGTAGCCAGCATGTTCGATCTCGAACAGGTCGCCATCCTCAAGGGCCCGCAAGCGCTGTTCTTCGGCAAGAACTCGTCCGCCGGCGTGATCCAGTTGCAGACTGCCAATCCGACTTCGGAACTGTCCGGCTATGTCACTGGCGGCTATGAATTCAAGGCGCGGGAACGCTACGTCAACGCCGCGATCAGCATCCCGCTCACCGATACGCTGGGCGTGCGCTTCGCCGGGCGCTTCACCAAGATGCGCGGCTATGTGGAAAATCTCGGCCAATCCAAGATCGATCCGATCGGGCCGAACTTCATCGGCATTCCCGGCGTCTTCGCGCCCGTCACCCTGCAGGCCCCCCACCACCGCTGGGGCCCCGGCACGGAGGAAATAGCTGGCCGCATCACGATCAAGTGGGAGCCGACGAGCAATTATACGTCGATCATGAAGGCGACGTTCAACAAGCTTACCGACAATGGCGGCACATCCACCACGGAGCCTGTCTGCGCCGGCACGCACCCGACCCATCTCGGCTTTCCCGATCTCAACAGCGAGTGCAAACTCAACGGCATCCGGCACGTGACGGATCTGCCCGCGCTTTATGCTGTGGGGCCGTTCTCCGACTCCCGCTGGTTTGACGGCGTGCCCTTCACGGATTCACGCTCGAAATATTTCACTTGGCAGCAGAACCTGGATCTGGGACCGGTGCTTATAACGGCGAATACCGGCTATTCGACGCTCAAATTCGCCACGCGCGGGCCCTACAGCTCGACCGAATTCGCGGAATTCTCAGGCGGCGTGACGGAGGACTACAAGGGCTTCTCGCAGGAAGTACGCCTGATCACCCAGTTGGACGGCCCGTTCAACGCGACTGTCGGCGGCTATTACGAGAAGACCAAGACGAACGTCACCTCCGCACTGTTCCTCTATAATTTCGGGCCGGACGATTTCGGCCCCACGCCCACCGGCAGCTATCAGTCAGGCACAGGTGAAGCGACCGCGCGCAGCAGGGCCTGGTCCGTGTTCGGGCAGGCCCGCTGGGACATTACACCCGATATCGAACTCGCGGCGGGCGCCCGCTATACCAAGACCCGCAAAACCGCCATCCAGGGCCAGCCGCGTTACGTGCATTACGCGGCCTCTTTCCTCCTGCCCGAAGGCACGACGCTCAACAGCCGTCTGAACGAGGATAACTGGTCTCCCGAAGCAACGATCACCTGGCATCCGACGCCGGACAGCACGCTCTATGCCGCCTACAAGACGGGGTACAAATCGGGCGGCATCGCCTTGCCTACCGTGGTGACGGCGGCGGACACGGCCGAGGGCGTGGTCTTCCGCCCGGAAAAGGCCAAGGGCGGCGAAATCGGCTACAAGGCCAATCTGATGGGCCGCCGGCTGCGCGTGGGCCTTACAGCCTATTACTACAAGTTCTCCGGCTTGCAGCTCACCTCCTATGATCCGGTGACATCCGCCTACAAGATCCAGAATGCAGCGGATGCGAAGCAGAAGGGAATCGAGGGCGAAGTGGAATTCAGCGTTACGCCCGAACTTACCCTGCGCGCCGCCGCCAGCTACAATTCCGTGAAATACGGCAAATTCCTCGACTCTTCTTGCTATGCCAACCAGACAGCCGCCGAAGGCTGTTACGATGCCAATCTGCTGGTTGACGGAGCCGACGCGGACGCCGATCCGACCAACGACCTCGACGTCCAGGACCTGTCCGGCCGGCGCCTGCACCGCGCGCCGAAATTCTCCGCATCCGCCGGATTCAGCTACGACACGCTGGTCGGCACCGGCTTCATGATCGGTCTCAATGGCGACATCCGCTATACTAGTTCGGCCTATGCCCTCGAAACACAGAGCCCGATCAGCAAGCAGAAGAGCTATGCGCTCGTGAATGCGGGCGTGCGGGTCTATGCGGAAGACAAGACCTGGGAACTCGCCGTGATCGGCCGCAACCTGACCAACAAGCGACTGATCGGTTTCATCCAGGACAAGCCTGGCGCAGTGATCCCCGGCGTCAACGAAGCCAATATCTACGGCACGCGTCCCCGCGAGATCGCCGTTCAGGGCACGGTCCGCTTCTGAAGTCCGGCAGTTTCGCGTGCCCGGCACCGGGGGGGCAGCCGGGCACGCGAAACCACGCAGAACGAAGGAGCCGCGAATGGAGCGCTATCCGGGCGTTCGCCTGAGCCATCTCCGGAAGATCGGCTGGAGCGTGTGGAATCCACTGGGCCTCGACCTGCCGGAACGGCAGGCATGGCGCCATGTCAACATCGCCGAATACGACAATCACCTGCTGCATGTGGCCTGCATGCTTGCCAAGGGAGGCAGCCAGTCGGACGCAGTGGCCTATCTCGAAGAAGCCGCGCGGGAATATCCCTGCCTAACCTTGTCCAGTGAGGAACGGCATCAGGCGGCGATCGGCACGGCTCAGGCGGTAGAAGAGTATGTGAGACAGGGGAACGGATTCGAAAGGAAGTAGCGTTCTGCTTCCCTTTCGTCGTTCCTGCGGAGCCGCTGGCGCGGCGAACCTACAAAGCGGAATTAACGAGAAATGGGATAGGCGGAAACCCTACGGCCTTGATTCCCCGAAACGTCATCGACGGCTGGAACCGTTTTTCATTTCGGACGTATCGAGATGGCTGTCGCCGCCTGACTCACCGGGCCTCCCCTGCGAGGGAACGCTCAAAGAAGGCGTCGACAGCTTTTTGGTGTCCGGCGCAGGCCTGGCGCACGTTGAAGATCAATCCAGCGCCGAGATATTCAGGAAGCTCGGAACCGGGCCGTTCCAGCCTTCGTCCGGCGTCGTGTCCTCATCCTGCCTGCCTCGCGGCTTGCGGCGATCTCCGCGTTCGGGCCTTTCCGGAGAAACGGAGCTTTCGGGGCGTTGCTTCCCGCGACGCGGACGTTCGCCACTGCGGGCCTCGTTGTGGGAAACGTCTTCGCGTTCCGCCCGATCCTCGCGGCGCTTACCGTCCCGGCGAGAGCGATCTTCGCGAGCGGACCGATCCTCGCGGGAGGGCCTGTCGTCCCGCGCCGGCGCGCTCTCCACTTCACCCTCGATCACATGAACCGGGATCGTCATGCCGGTCAGCTTTTCGATATTGGCGATCGCTTCGGCATCCTCGTCCGACACGAGAGTGAAAGCACGGCCTGTCGCACCCGCGCGGCCAGTGCGGCCGATGCGGTGAACGTAATCGTCGGGATGCCAGGGCGTGTCGAAATTGAAGACGTGGCTGACACCCTTGATGTCGAGCCCGCGCGCGGCGACGTCCGAGGCGCACAGGATATTGATCTCGCCATCCTTGAACAGCTGCAATTCCGCCAGGCGGGCAGGCTGTTCCATATCTCCGTGGATCTCGCCCACTGCGAAACCGTGGCGCTTCAGGCTCTTGGCCAGCTCGCGCACGGTGGTCTTGCGGTTGGCGAAGATGATCGCGGTCTTCACATCGTCCGTCTGGAGCAGATGGCGCAGCGCCTCGCGCTTGTTGCGCGTGGACACGCGAACCTTGTGCTGGGCGATATTCGTGTTGGTCGAAGCAGGCCGCGCGACTTCGATATATTTCGGGTTCGACAGGAAGCGGTCCGCCAGCTTCTTGATCGGCGGCGGCATGGTAGCGGAGAACAGCAGCGTCTGCCGGTTCGCCGGCAGCTTGGTGCAGATGTTCTCGATATCGGGGATGAACCCCATGTCGAGCATCCGGTCCGCCTCGTCGATCACCAGCATGTTGCAGCCGGTCAGCAGGATCTTGCCTCGCTCGAACAGATCCATCAGGCGGCCGGGCGTGGCGATCAGCACGTCCACGCCTTCGTCCAGCGCCTTGATCTGATCGCCCATCTGCACGCCGCCGATCAGCAGCGCCATCGAAAGCTCATGCTTCTTGCCGTATTTCTCGAAATTCTCGGCCACCTGCGCGGCCAGTTCTCGCGTGGGTTCCAGGATCAGCGAGCGCGGCATACGCGCGCGGCGGCGGCCATGGTGGAGAATGTCGATCATCGGCAGCACGAAGCTGGCGGTCTTGCCGGTGCCCGTCTGTGCGATGCCGATGATGTCGCGCATCATCAGCACGCTGGGGATCGCCTGCGCCTGGATCGGCGTGGGCGCATCATACCCTGCGGATTCCACCACATGCAGCAATTCGTCTGACAGGCCGAGATCGGCGAACTTCATAGGCGTATCGGTTTTCCGGGTAGTAGGGACTGGCAGGTTGACCCGCCGGCCCAAGGTCGAGCGCGGCTGCAAGAACCCGCTCGGTCGCGCGCGCCGTAAGCCTAGTTGCGAACAAAAGTCAAGAAATGGCGTGTTTGTCTCTCATCCCCACCCCAGCTTGGTGGCTTCACCACGCCTTCGGCTCTGTTGGGATGACGGCAGGAGAGCGGCTCAATCGTCATCCGGCTGAACCGGCACCAGCCGCACCAGCTTGCGCAGCTCGCAATTGGCGCCCGAACGGGACTGGAGCAGGTCGCGCTTGGAACACAGCATCCCATCCTCGTTCTTCTCGACATAGAAGCCGGAATAGAAATCACGCGCGCGGCAGGATTTCTCCAGCGTCGCGCTCAACAGCTTGCGGTCGCGCATGAAGATCATCAGCCGATTGTCGCGATGGGCCTGCACTCCCGCGATGCCTCTCAGCGGAATGCATTGGCTCGTCTTCTTCTCGTCGAATTTCATCCGCACCTCGCGCTGCGGCAGGTTGGCGAGCATCTCCGGCGTCAGCGGCTCCTTGCTGGGCGCGATGCGCACGATGATCCGCCGCTCCATGCGCACTTGCGCCTGGGTGGGCGGACGGATGGCGTCGTTGAAACTGGTCCAGGCCGGCATGCCTTCCGCCAAGGCGGATTCGTCTTCCCCGGCAGGCGGACTGAGCATTGCCGGTTCGAGGCCTTCTCCTTCCGGCACGCCGTCCTGAGTCGGCGCGGCGAGCAGAATCGCGGGGGCAAGAAAGGCAAACAAACCCGGCATGACGTCGGAACGTGATCTCCAAAACGCCGCCTCCGGCGCGCGCGGTGCCTGAACCTGGAACCTGGTCCATCGCATGGGCGATGGCTGTTGAATGCCGGCTTAACCCCTTGCCGCCGCGATGCAAGCTGGCGACCGGCCTGCTTTGGGTGCATAGGCGTGTCATGACCGATATCGATACATTTCTGAAGGACGCCGAAGACGCACTGGGACCGCGCGGCCTGACGCGCGATCCCGACCTGGTCACGCCCTGGCTGACCGACTGGCGCGGCATTTACACGGGCGCTGCATGCGCCATGGCCTCGCCCGCCAATGCTGCGGAAGTCGCTTCTCTGGTCAGGCTCTGCGCGAAGCATGGTGTCGCCATCGTGCCTCAGGGCGGGAACAGTGGCATGGTGGGCGGCGCGACACCGGATTCAAGCGGCAAGTCCTTGCTGCTTTCGCTGCGCCGGATGAACGCGATCCGCGAAATCGACGCCGATGGCCGCAAGATCCTGTGCGAAGCGGGCGTCGTGCTCCAGACACTGCATGAAGCGGTGGCGGACAAGGGTCTGCGCTTTCCCCTGACACTGGGCGGCAAGGGTTCGGCTACGGTCGGCGGGCTGATTTCCACCAATGCGGGCGGCACCCAGGTGCTCCGCCATGGTTGCATGCGCGCCCAAGTACTGGGCGTGGAAGCAGTACTGGCGGACGGCAGCCGGTTCGACGCGCTGACGCCGCTCAAGAAGGACAATCGCGGCTTCGATCTCAAGCAGTTGCTGATCGGGTCCGAAGGCACGTTGGGCATCGTCACCGCGGCTACGCTGCGCCTCCTGCCCGCCGTCGCCGAACGTGCGGTGATGTGGGCCGGCATTACCAACCTCCAGGATGCGCGCGCGCTGCTGCTCCATTGCGAGCGGCTGGCGGGCGAAGCGCTGGAAGGCTTCGAAGTGGTGCCGCATCACAGCCTGCAGGCCGTGCTGAAACACCTCCCGTCCGCCCGCGCGCCCCTGGCCGGGGATTATCCCTGGCATGCGCTGATCGAGCTGGTGGCCGACGAAAGCACGGCCGGCACGTTGGCGCCGCTGGCCGAGGATATTCTCGGTTCCGCGTTGGACGACGGGCTGATTCTCGACGCGACGATCGCAGCGAACGAAGCCCAGGCTGAAGCCTTCTGGCAGATCCGCGACTATGTCGCGCCGGCTGAAAAGGAGATTGGTCCGGCCGTGCAGCACGATATATCCGTTGCGGTCGAAAAAATGCCGGATTTCGTCGAGCAGGCGATCCCGCTCGTCGAAGAGCGTTTTCCCGGAACCATGGCCATCGCTTTCGGCCATCTGGGGGATGGCAATGTCCATTTCCATGTCATCGCTCCCGAGGGAGCGGACGCAACCTGGCCGCTCACGGAAGGCAAGCCGATCAGCAGCTTTGTCTATGAATTGGTTACGGATTGGGGCGGGTCGATCAGCGCCGAACACGGCATCGGCCAGGCCAAGCGCGCCGAGCTCGGGCGGCTGGGAGATCCCGTCTCGCTGCACATGATGCAGGCGGTGAAGCAGGCGCTCGACCCGGCGAACATTCTCAATCCGGGCAAGCTGGTGCCGCTTGCACCCTCTGGCGACAGGGCTTAGGGCCGCGCCTTCAACTGACCAATTCTCGCATTGCGGAGAGAGATGAAATGGCTAGCGCGCCTTCCACACTGCCCCTGCTTTACCAGGACCTCACGCCGCTCAACAGCCGCGATCATGCCGATTGGCGCGCGCGCACGTCCGATCGGGCCAACTGGCTGGTCGGCCAGCACGCGATTCCTCTCACGGTCGAGGAATTCCCCGAAGCGCAGCGCGATTTTCCGATCGTGTTCAGCGGCGGCGACGGTCCGGTGCCGCTGGCGCTGATGGGCCTCAATGAAGGGGTGAACACATTCGTCGATGATGACGGCAAGGTGCTGAACGACGCCTATGTGCCGGCCTATGCGCGCCGCTATCCCTTCCTGCTCGCCAAGCTGAGCTCCGATTCCGACGAGCTTTCGCTCTGCTTCGACCCCTCGAGCGGCCTCGTCGGCGAGTTCAAGGATGGCGAGGCGTTGTTCGAAGGCACCGAACCGACCCAACGCGTGAAGGACATGCTGGAATTCTGCCGCCGCTTCGAGAATGCCGGCCAGCGTACCTCCGCCTTCATGGAAGAGCTCAAGAAGCACGACCTGCTGATGGAGGGCGAGGTGGCCATCACCCAGGGCGAAGACCAGGACCAGCCCTTCGTCTATCGTGGCTTCAAGATGGTCAATGAAGAGAAGCTGCGCGAGGTACGCGGCGACCAGCTGCGCACCTGGAACCGCAACGGTTTCCTCAGCCTCGTCTATGCGCATCTCTTCTCGCTCGACCAGATGCGGATCGTGTTCGGCCGCCAGGTCGCGCAAGGCAAAGGCCCTCAGCTCGTCGGCGAGAAGGCCTGATTCATCGTCCCGCGCGCGGGGGCTTGAAACATTCGCGACGTAAACCTATTTTAGGATCGTCCGGCGGGTTTTCCCTCATGACCCACGGACGTTGGTGCACCTCGGTGCACCTCCTCCCTGAACCTTGGCCACCCCGTGCTTGCACGGGGTGGTTTTTTATTGTTCGAATAAAAGCTTATCCTGCTATTCCGCTGCGAGCGGCAGACCATCCCGCCCGAGACCGGCCACCTCTTCCGCCAGCACGCGGATCAGTCCTGCGACGACCTCCGCCACGTCGTCCAGCGACTCAGTCCGATCTTCGAGTCGAGCATCGAGATAGAGCGAGCGGCAGATTTCGATCTGCAACGCATGGATGCCGCGGCGCGGCAGGCCATGGCGATCCAGCACATATCCTCCTGCATAAGGCCGGTTATAAGCCGCGCGCAGGCCGCGATCCGCCAGATAGTCGAATGCCGTGGCGATCAGCGGGCCATCGCAGGACAGGCCGAAGCGATCGCCCACCACGATCATCGGCGCGGATTGGCTGCCGATCTGTGCCAACGGGGGCATGGAATGGATGTCGAGCAGCATGGCTGCCCCCCATCGCTCCCGCAGGCGATACAGTTCAGTGGACAGCGTTTCGTGATAGGGCCCGTGAATCCCGTCGATCCGGGCTTTAAGCTCTTCCTGGTCGAGCGGGTCCTTCCACAATTCGCCCAGCCCCGGCAGGCGGCGCGGAACCAGGCCAAGCCCGCTGCGCGCCCGTCGCGCGCCCATGCCGGTACCCCCGATGCCAGTACCGTGCCCCGCAGGCGGCTCGTGCAGCATGGTCCAGTCCATGTCATCGGTCGCGCGGTTGAGGTCGATCATCGCGCGCGGCGCATGGGCTACCAGCAGCCCGGCGCCGGTGGCTTTCGCCGCGGCGGCGGCGACGCTGTCGGCATGGCGGTCCTCCAGCCGTACGCAGGCCATCCCGGGATTGCGCATCCGCCTGAGCATGGCCGGCGGATAGGCCCGGCCCGCATGCGGCACCGAGAGGAGAATCGGGATCGGGGACGGATCCGGCGCATGCAGCGAGAAGGCGCTATTCTTCGGCAGGCCCGGAATCTGTCCTCCTTTGCGGATCACTTCATCAGGTCCTTTCGCCCCGACTCGCTCCTTGCGTGAGAAGGCGTTCCGCTCTGATTCGGCCTGCGCAGGGCAGCTCGTTCCGCACGGTGTGGGCCTGCACCGGCAGCGCGATAATAGGGGGGACATCCCGCAAACTTGCTTCACGCTTCAAGGTGATCCACCTTCAGGAAATAACGGTCCGGAACGATCTTGTATCAAAGCAGGCCATGGCTGAATTGACACGAGAATTTTAACGGGCTTCGCGATAATAGGGCGCGCGCACAATGCTGAAAGGTCCCCAATGATCCGCATCCTCCTGGCTGAAGACGATGAAGCGATGCGCTCGTATCTTTCCCGCGCGCTCGAAAATGCCGGTTACTGGGTCGAAGCGGTCGATCGCGGCACCGATGCGGTGCCGCTGCTCGAATCCGGTTCGTTCGATCTTCTGCTGACCGACATCGTGATGCCGGAAATGGACGGGATCGAACTGGCCCAGCGCTGTGCCGAAATCTCGCCCCGCACGAAAGTGATGTTCATCACCGGATTCGCGGCCGTGACGATGAAGGCCAGCCGGGATGCGCCGCGCACCAAGGTCCTGTCGAAGCCTTTCCACCTGCGCGATCTGGTGTTGGAGGTGGAACGCGCTTTCGACGATCGGATGACGGCGACCATCTAACGCGCAAAACCGGCTTGCACGGGCGCGGCCTCCTCGTTAAAGGACCGCCCCTGCCCGGCCGCGACGGCGGTCGGGCGGAATCCGAATGGTTCGGGCGTATAGCTCAGTGGTAGAGCACTATGTTGACATCGTAGGGGTCGCAAGTTCAATCCTTGCTACGCCCACCATTCCGAAAGCCCGCTGACCCAATGGGTTAAGCGGGCTTTTTCACGTCCGGCCTCGTTCGATTCTCATACCGGCAGCGTGCGCTGCATCCAGTCGTGCAACTGCCGGTGCGCGCCGTCCAGATAGTCACGCACCCAAGGCGTCAGCGAATAGTTCCTGCGGCGATGGTCGCTGTCCTCCTGCGCCGACTGAATCAGGCCCTCGCGGTCCAAAGCTCTGAGCGAAGTGTAGAACTTTGTGTCCGAAACGTCGCACAGGCTGCGCAATTCGCCTGCCGAACATTTCGCCCGATCATAGAGATGCAGAATCGTCTGGTATTCGCAGGTGAAGAACAGGATCTTGAGATTGGCGCGGGTGGAACGGAGGAACTGGATCAGGCTCCGCGCCTTGCTCTCCTGATTGTCGAGCTTGGCGGAAAGCCAGTCCATCACCTGGCGGAATTCGCTCGCCACGGTCTCCCGCACACCAGGTGTCAACCGATACGCAACCTTGCGCTTGTCCGCCGAAACATGCTCGGCCGCGATCAACCCGGAGTTCACCAGCGCCTTCAACTTCGAATAGAATGTGGTGCTCGCAGCCCCCGAACGCAGCAGTAATTCGCCGGCGGTCGCCTGCCCATTCTCGAAAAGATCGAGAACGATCGCATAGTCGTATGACAGGATGCGCAACTGCAGCTTTTCTTCGATGTCCCTGACGACATCGCTTTTCGCAACTTCGGCCAATCGCGCCCCCAGATCCTCCACCATCCTCGGGAAAGAACGGTCTGTCGAAGGATTTTGCAGGCATCTTTCGAAAATTACACCACAATTTGGCTTCGTTTTTTGAAGTTGATGTACCTCCCCGATCCCGCAGAAGAAGCGCCCTGCGACCCGAAGGCGCCTATAGTGAACGGCGTTTCCCTTCAGGCCCGGCCGGCACCCAACGGCCGGGCTTTTTTCAAGTGTTTGCCGGTTCGCGAAAGTCGATCGGACCCGCTCGCGAAAACGCCGCCGCGGTCCTTGCGCCGCCCCGCTCAACTGCTAAGAGGCTCGCAGTTTGGCCCAGAGGGAACGATGTGAAGATGGCAAAGATCAAGGTGAAGAACCCCGTCGTCGAGATGGATGGCGACGAGATGACGCGGATCATCTGGCAGTGGATCCGCGAGCGACTGATCCTTCCCTATCTCGACATCGACCTCAAATATTACGACCTCTCGGTCGAGAAGCGCGACGAGACGGGCGATCAGATCACCATCGATTCCGCCAATGCCACCAAGCAGTACGGTGTCGCCGTGAAGTGCGCGACGATCACGCCGGACGAAGCGCGTGTCGAGGAGTTCAAGCTCAAGAAGATGTGGAAGTCGCCCAACGGCACAATCCGGAACATCCTGGGCGGCGTCGTCTTCCGCGAACCGATCGTGATCTCGAACGTGCCCCGCCTGGTGCCGGGCTGGACCGATCCGATCGTGATCGGCCGTCACGCCTTTGGCGACCAGTACCGCGCTACCGACACTCTGATCCCGGGCCCCGGCAAGCTGCGCATGGTCTTCGACGGCGCCGACGGCAAGCAGATCGACCTCGAAGTCTTCGACTTCCCGAGCTCCGGCGTGGCGATGACGATGTACAATCTCGACGATTCGATTCGCGACTTCGCCCGCGCCTCGATGAACTACTCGCTCAACCTCGGCTGGCCGCTGTACCTGTCGACCAAGAACACGATCATGAAGGCCTATGACGGCCGCTTCAAGGATCTGTTCGAAGAGGTCTTCAATACCGAATTCAAGGCCCAGTTCGATGCCGCCGGCATCACTTACGAACACCGCCTGATCGACGACATGGTCGCTTCGGCCCTGAAGTGGAGCGGCAAGTTCGTCTGGGCCTGCAAGAACTACGACGGCGACGTGCAGTCCGACACTGTCGCGCAGGGCTTCGGCTCGCTGGGCCTGATGACGTCGGTCCTGCTCTCGCCCGACGGCAAGACGGTGGAAGCGGAAGCCGCCCACGGCACTGTCACGCGCCACTATCGCCAGCACCAGCAAGGCAAGTCGACCTCGACCAACCCGATCGCTTCGATCTTCGCCTGGACGCGCGGCCTGATCTATCGCGGCAAGTTCGACAACACGCCCGACGTGGTGCGCTTCGCCGAGACGCTGGAACGCGTCTGTATCGAGACTGTCGAAAGCGGCAAGATGACGAAGGACCTCGCTCTGCTGATCGGTCCGGACCAGAGCTGGATGACGACCGAGCAGTTCTTCGAGGCGATCGTGCAGAACCTCGAAAAGGAAATGGCCAACTGGGCCTGATTCCCGCCATTCGCGACCGTTCCCGCACGCAGACGCGTCCGGGAACGGCCCGCATGGCGCTTTGTTGTCCGCTTGTGCCCAAGCCGAGCGAGAACGCCCTCATATGAGCAGTGCCAGCAAGAAGGCTGCGGGAAAGAAGCCGGCCGCGAAGAAGGTCGCCGAGAAAGGCGCCACTTCCAGGAAAGCGGCGGATAAGGCGCCTTCGGCCGAGAAGGCTGCTTCTTCGAAATCGCCCAGCAACAAGGCGCGGCTCGAAGTCCGCCAGGCCAAGCTTTCCGATGTCCCGGCCATCGCCGCGCTCGTCCGCCGGACCTATGCCGATCTTCCGCCCTACACCTATGGCGAGATCCGCGGGCAGCTGAACAATTACCGCGAAGGCTGCTTCGTCGCGAAGTTCGACGGCAAGCTCGTCGGCTATTGCGCATCGATGCGGATTGATGCCGGCATCGCGCTGAAACCCCATAGCTGGGACGAGATCACCGGCAACGGCTTCGGCAGCCGCCATGATCCGACCGGCGACTGGCTCTACGGCTATGAGCTCTGCGTCGATCCCAAGGTGCGCGGCACGCGTATCGGCCGCCGGCTCTACGAGGAACGCCGAGCATTGGCGGAACGGCTGGATCTCTCGGGCATCGCCTTCGGCGGGCGAATGCCGAACCTGCGCCGGGTCTGGCGGCGGGTGGACGGGCCGGAGGACTATCTGGAAAAGGTCGTCTCCGGAAAGCTGCACGACCCGGTCCTACGCTTCCAGCTGGCCAACGGTTTCGAGCCGGTCGGCATCCTCAAGGGCTATCTGCCGGAAGACAAGCAATCGAAGGGCAACGCCGTCCACATGGTGTGGCGCAACCCCTTCGTGGATCGCGACCAGCCGGTGAAGTTCCGCCTGCCGCGCGACGTTGAAAGCGTCCGCATCGCGACGTGCCAGCTGCAGGCTCGCGCGGTCAGCGGCTATGATGAATTCATCAAGCAGATCGAATATTTTGTCGATATCGCAGCAGATTACGAGGCAGACTTCATTGTCTTTCCCGAGTTGTTCACGCTGATGCTGCTGTCCTCCGAACCGGAAGAACTGTCCTCCGTCGAAGCGATCGAAGCGCTCTCGCGCTACACGCCGCGCATCCGCAAGGCGCTTGCCGAGATGGCGCTCAATCACAACATCAACATCATCGGCGGATCGCATCCCACCCGGATGGACGATGGCGACATCCACAATGTGGCCTATGTCTGCCTGCGCGACGGCTCGGTTCACGAACAGGAGAAAATCCACCCCACGCCCAACGAAGCCTATTGGTGGAACATCAAGGGCGGCGATTCGATCGACGCGATCCCCACCGATTGCGGGCCGATCGGCGTGCTAATCTGTTATGACGCGGAATTCCCGGAACTCGCCCGCCGCCTGGTAGACGAAGGCGCGCGGATCATCTTCGTACCCTTCTGCACCGACAGCCGCCAGGGCTATATGCGCGTGCGCTATTGCGGGCAGGCGCGCGCGATCGAAAACCAGTGCTTCGTGGTGCTGAGCGGCAATGTCGGCAATCTCCCCAACGTCGGCAACATGGACATCCAATATGCACAGAGCTGCATCCTGACGCCCTGTGACTTCCCCTTCGCGCGTGACGGCATCGCCGCGGAAGCCAGCGAGAACGTGGAAACGCTGACGATCAGCGATGTGAACCTCGCCGATCTCAGCTGGGCGCGCGCGGAAGGCACGGTCCGCAACCTGGCCGACCGCCGCTTCGATCTCTACCGCATCGAATGGTCAGGTCGGGTCGGCAAGGCCACGCAGCCGGAAGGCGCGCCGCCGCCCAAGAAGAAGAGCCCCGGCGGAGGGTGAACGGGTCTTGGTGAACGGGGGGGCCAAGAAATGCCGCCCACCGCTGGCCTTTTCACTGCCTGCGCGATAGCCTTGGCCTGACATGGCGGCCGAAATATCCCACACATCTCCTCTGCTTTCCGACGCGCTCATCATCCTGGGTGCGGCCGGCCTCGTGATTCCAGTCTTCGCGCGCTTCCGCATCACACCGGTCATCGGCTTCATCCTGATCGGCGTGGCGGTGGGCCCATTCGGCCTGGGCAAGCTGGTCTATGATTATCCCTGGCTCGCCCATTTCACGATCACCGACAGCGAAGGCCTCGAACCCTTCGCCGAATTCGGCATCATCCTGCTGCTGTTCACAATCGGGCTGGAACTGTCCTTCAACCGCTTATGGACGATGCGACGGCTGGTTTTCGGCCTGGGCGCGCTCGAACTGACGATCAGCGCGGCCCTGCTCGCCTCGATCCTCACCATGCTCGGCCAGTACTGGACCGGCGCGATGGGCCTCGGCCTGGCCCTCGCCCTCTCCTCCACCGCACTCGTCCTGCCTATAGCGGGCACGCAGACGCCGGTCGGACGCGCAGCGCTCTCCATGCTGCTGTTCGAGGATATCGCGATCGTCCCGATCATCTTCCTCCTCGGCGCGATGGCGCCCTATGCGACGGAACAAGGCGCGGGCAACATGATCCGCACAATCTGGCTCGGCGTGCTGGTGGTGGGCGGAATGATGGTAGTCGGCCGCTTTGCGCTGCCCCGCCTGTTCGCCCAGGCCGCCCGCACCAAGAGCCCCGAACTGTTCCTCGCGGCCAGCCTCCTCGTCGTGATCGGCGCCAGCCTCGCCACCGCGGCAGTCGGTCTTTCGCCGATCGTCGGTGCGCTCGTCGCCGGACTGCTGATCGCGGAGACCGAATATCACAATGAGGTCGAAGGGATCACCGAACCGTTCAAAGGCCTCGCTCTCGGCGTGTTCCTCATTACCGTGGGGATGAGCGTCGACCTTGCGACGATCTGGGCGAATCTCGGCACGATCCTGCTCGCCGTGGTCGGCGTGCTGACTCTGAAAGCGCTCGTCACCGGCTTCCTGCTGCGGATGATGGGCACCGGGCGCGGCACCGCCACGGAAACCGGCATCCTGATGGCCAGCCCTTCGGAAACCACGCTGATCGTGCTCGCCGCCGCCACCCAGGCGCTGCTGATCCAGCCCGGCACCGCGCAGTTCTGGCAGATCGTCACCGCGATCGGCCTTACCGTCACACCGCTTCTGGCCATGCTCGGCAAGCTTGTGGCCAAGCGGGTCGAGACCGTGCCCCAAGCAAGCGACGATGCAGACGATACGGGCGAGCCGCGCGTCGTGATCGTCGGTGCGGGGCGTGTCGGGCGGCTGGTGGCGGACATGCTGACGGTCCACGACAAGCCCTATATCGCGATCGACTCCGATGCGGATCTCGTCACGCGGGCCAAGGCTGACGGCTATAACGCCAAGTTCGGCAATGCCGCGCGCGCCGATGCACTGCACCGGCTCGGGGTGGACCGCGCGCCCGCGGTGATCCTGACGATGGACGAACCCGTGCTCGCCCAACGCCTCACGCGCAAGCTGCGCTCCACCTATCCGGACCTGCCGATCATCGCGCGCGCGCGCGACGGCGATCATGCCGCCCTGCTCTACCGCTCCGGCGCGAGCCATGCGGTGCCCGAAACGCTGGAAAGCTCGCTTCAGCTATCCGAAGCGGTATTGGTGGACCTGGGCGTCGCGATGGGCCCGGTAATCGCCTCGATCCATGAAAAGCGCGACGAATTGCGCGAGATGATCATGCGCGATGGCGAGTTGGACGAGAAACCCAAGCTCAAATCGGCGACATTGAGGGACAAGACGGCTTAGTTCTCGTCATCCCAGCGAAGGCTGGGATCTTTCACGTCTTGGTGTGCCATCTTGTTGGCGATCCCCGCCTTCGCTGGGATGACGGCTATCAGCCTCCCATCACCCGCTTGACCGCCTCGATCGCATCGGCCGCCTTGGCCCCGTCAGGCCCGCCGCCCTGCGCCATGTCGGGACGTCCGCCACCGCCCTTGCCGCCCAGCGCTTCCACGCCGGCACGCACCAGATCGACCGCGCTGAACCTGGCCGTCAGATCGTCCGTCACGGCAACGGCGAAGCTCGCCCGGCCGTCATTCACCGCCGCAATCGCAGCCACGCCCGAACCCATGCGCTGCTTTTCCTGATCGAGCAGGCCGCGCAATTCCTTGGCGTCCAGCCCATCGATCACCTGGCCGGAGAACTTGATCCCGCCCACTTCTTCTTCGGCCGCAGCAGCCTTCGCACCACCGCCGCCGAGCGCCAACGCCTTCTTCGCGTCGGCCAGTTCGCGTTCCAGCTTGCGCCGTTCGTCGAGCAGCGCCGCGACACGCGCCTCGACATCCTCGGGCGTGGTCCGCAGCAAGCCAGCAGCACCCTTCAGCGCGTCCTCGCGGCCCACCAGCCAGCGCCGCGCGCCTTCGCCCGTCAGCGCCTCGATCCGGCGCACGCCTGAACTGACCGCGCTTTCCGAGACGATGCGGAACACCCCGATATCGCCCGTCGCACTGACATGCGTGCCGCCGCACAGTTCGACCGAGTAATTATGCCCGGTGTCGCGCCAATTGGACCGGCCCATGGAGAGTACGCGCACCTCGTCGCCATATTTCTCGCCGAACAGCGCCATCGCGCCCGCTTCGATCGCATCTTCCGGCGACATCAGGCGAGTTGTGACGGGCTCGTTATGGCGGATCTCGGCATTCACTTCGGCTTCGATGACGGCAATATCCTCCGCCGAAAGTGCGGTGGGATGCGAGAAGTCGAACCGCAGCCGTTCCGCCGCGACCAGCGAGCCCTTCTGCGTGACATGCGCGCCCAGCCGGTTACGCAGTGCTGCATGGACCAGATGAGTGGCGGAGTGATTGGCGCGGATCGCATCGCGATGTTCGACATCGACGTCCAGATGCACGGTGTCGCCCACGCGGATCGTACCGCTTTGGACTTTCGCCTGATGCGCATGGAGCCGGCCGAGCGGCTTGGCCGTGTCGGTAACGGTCAGACGCAGATCGCCCGCGTCCGTGATCGTTCCGGTATCGCCCGACTGGCCGCCGCTTTCGCCGTAAAACGGCGTCTGGTTGGTCAGCACGATCACCTCATCGCCCGCGCTGGCGCTGTCGACCTCGGCGCCGTCCTTCACCAGCGCGATCACCTGGCCTTCGCCGCTGGTCGCCGTGTAGCCGGTGAATTCGGTCGCGCCCGCGCGTTCGGCGATGTCGAACCAGACTTCGCCGGCAGCCGCTTCGCCCGAACCCTTCCATGCGGCGCGCGCCGCAGCCTTCTGCTGCGCCATGGCAGCGTCGAACCCTGCGCGATCGACCCCGATATTGCGCGCCCGCAGCGCATCTTCGGTGAGATCGTAGGGGAAGCCGTAAGTGTCGTAGAGGCGGAAGGCGGTGTCGCCGGGAAGGTTGTCCCCCGCGCCCAGGCCCTGCGTCGCTTCGTCCAACAGCTTGAGGCCGTTGGTCAGCGTGCGGCGGAACTGCACTTCCTCCCGCTGGAGGGTTTCCTCGATCAGCGGCTGCGCCCGGCCAAGCTCGGGATAGGCCGCGCCCATTTCCGCCACCAGCGCGGGCACGAGCCGGTGCATCAAGGGTTCCTTCGCGCCCAGCAAATGCGCGTGACGCATCGCGCGGCGCATGATCCGCCGCAGGACATAGCCACGTCCTTCATTCGACGGCAGCACGCCGTCGGCCAGCAGGAAACTGGTGGAGCGCAGGTGATCGGCGATCACGCGGTGGCTGGCCTGCTGGTCGCCCACGGCGGCGACGCCGGTAAGCGATTCCGACGCCGCGATCAGCGCGCGGAACGTGTCGGTATCGTAATTGTCATGCTGGCCCTGGAGCACCGCAGCGACGCGTTCCAACCCCATTCCGGTGTCGATCGAGGGCTTGGGCAGATCGATGCGCGTGCCATCGGCATGCTGTTCGAACTGCATGAAGACGAGATTCCAGATCTCGATGAACCGGTCGCCATCCTCGTCCGGGCTGCCGGGAGGGCCGCCGGGGATATGCGCGCCGTGATCGTAGAAGATCTCGGAGCATGGACCGCACGGACCGGTGTCGCCCATCGACCAGAAATTGTCGGACGTGGCGATGCGGATGATCCGTTCTTCCGGCAGGCCGGCGATCTTGCGCCACAGGTCGAACGCCTCGTCATCCGTGTGGTAGACGGTGGCGGTCAGCTTATCGGCCGGCAGGCCCCATTCCCTGGTCAGCAGCGTCCAGGCATGAGTGATCGCCTGTTCCTTGAAATAATCGCCGAAGGAGAAATTCCCCAGCATTTCGAAGAACGTATGATGGCGCGCGGTATAGCCGACATTGTCGAGATCGTTGTGCTTGCCGCCGGCACGCACGCATTTCTGCGATGAAGCCGCGCGCGGCACGGCTCGCGTCTCCAGCCCGGTGAAGACGTTCTTGAACGGGACCATGCCCGCGTTGGTGAACATCAGCGTCGGGTCGTTATACGGCACCAGCGGCGCCGACGGCACGGCTTCGTGCCCGTTGGCGGCGAAATAATCGAGGAAGGACCGGCGGATTTCGTTGGTCGATTGCATGGGCGAAGCGATTAGGCGAGCGAACTGGCGGAAACAAGCGGATTAACCGCGCATCTGTGAGTGAAAGGCTCGATCATTCGGAATTGGCGGCCTGAACCAGCCAGGCGCCGGCGCGGAAGGCCAATATCCGATCCTTGCAACGTTCCTCCAGGAAGCCGCGCAGCCTGTCCTTCGCTTCCCCCCGCTCATCCGGCTCCATCTCGGCGAAAACGGCGGACGCGGGACCGATCGAAGTGTAGAAATGGAGCGCTTCCGCCACTGCCTCGTCGCCCAGACCGAGCACGAAGGGGAAATCGACCGCTTCGAACCGGATGTCCTTCCAGCCGGCACGGTAGAGGATGGAGCGGACGCGATCCTCATCCGCGAATGCGAACGGGCCCGGCGCGAAAGGATCGGGCGGGGACGGGAGTTCGAGCAGACCGGCCACATCCTTCGACCAGGGATTCTCCGCCGCGTTGCGGAAGCAGGAGAAGAATATCTGCGCGCCCGGCGCGGCCCTGGTGCGGATGCTGGTGAAAGCCGCGGTAGGATCTTCGAAGAACATCACGCCATGGCGCGAGACGAGGAGGTCTGGCGCGGTGCCACGCGGCGACCAGCTGGCTGCATCGGCCAGTTCGAACGAGACGTTGGCCCGCCGCTCGCCCCGCTTGCGCGCCGCTTCCAGCAGGTCGGGCGAGATATCGACTCCGATGACATGCGATTTCGGGCGCGCGCGCGCCAGCGCCAGCGCCAATTCGCCCGCCCCGCAACCGATATCGAGAATCTCGTCGCCCGGCTTATCCGCCAAGCGCTCCAGCATGGTCTGGGTCAGGCTGGAGAAGGCGCGATCGGTTGCCGTGAAATTGTCCGCCCAGGCGCGGCCCCGTTCGTCTTTCCATTCCTGCCCCGTGATCATGAGTCGGTTTTAGGGGAGCAAGGCAGAACGGACAAGCAAGGCGGCGAATGGACAGAGGGAATGTGGTGGAGTTCGAACTTTCCGCGAAGCCATATCGATCCTTCCTACTTGTGGGGAGGAAGCAGGCGCCCTTCGACGTCGCCTGGGGCGTCGCTCAGGATAAACTGCACCTTCGGTGCAGCGGCTGACGGAGGGGGCGTGCCCTACGCGGAGCCCCTTCCACCGTCCTGCGGACGGTCCCCCTCCCCGCAGCGGGGAGGATCTAGTGAAAAAGGAAAAGGCCGGCAGGCGCCTCGAAGGTCGCCACGCCGGCCCCGGTTCCACAAGCGCGCGAGGGCCTCTCGCGCGCTTCTTGAGGATCAGTCGTCGGAATCCGCGTCCGGGCCCGTCATCATCTCCTCGGCGACCTGGTCGGTGCGGCTGCGGATGGCAGCTTCCAGCCTGTCGCAAATTTCGGGATTGTCCTTAAGATACTGCTTGGCGTTCTCGCGCCCCTGGCCGATCCGGATACTGTCATAGCTGAACCAAGCCCCGGACTTCTCGACCAGACCGGCCTTGACGCCGAGATCGATGATCTCGCCAATCTTCGACACGCCTTCGCCATACATGATGTCGAATTCGACCTGCTTGAACGGCGGGGCGACCTTATTCTTCACCACCTTCACGCGCGTGGCGTTGCCGGTGATCTCGTCCCGATCCTTGATCTGGCCGGTGCGGCGGATATCGAGGCGGACGGACGCGTAGAACTTGAGCGCATTGCCGCCGGTCGTGGTTTCCGGATTGCCGTACATCACGCCGATCTTCATGCGCACCTGGTTGATGAAAATCACCAGACAGCGCGAACGGCTGATCGAGCCGGTGAGCTTGCGCAGCGCCTGCGACATCAGGCGGGCCTGGAGGCCGACATGGCTGTCACCCATTTCGCCTTCGATTTCGGCGCGCGGCACCAGCGCCGCGACCGAATCGATCACCAGCACGTCGATCGCATTGGAACGCACCAGCGTGTCGACGATCTCGAGCGCCTGTTCACCCGTATCGGGCTGCGACACGATCAGTTCGTCGATGTCAACGCCGAGCTTCTTGGCGTAAACCGGATCGAGCGCATGTTCCGCATCGACGAAAGCCGCGACACCCCCTGTCTTCTGCGCTTCGGCGATGGCATGGAGCGCCAGCGTGGTCTTGCCCGAGCTTTCCGGCCCGTAGATTTCCACGATGCGTCCCCGCGGCAGGCCGCCGATGCCGAGCGCGATATCCAGTCCCAGCGAGCCGGTGGAAATCGCTTCGATCTGCATCGCTTCGCGACTGCCCAGCTTCATCGCCGAACCCTTGCCGAAAGCGCGGTCGATCTGGGCGAGCGCGGCTTCGAGCGCCTTCTGACGGTCCACGGTGTTTTCCTTACCTTCAACGAGCTTCAAACTTGCCGTCATAAGATGGCCTCCGCTGCCTACCGAGTTGACCGAGCCAGTCAATCTAGGCAGCGTTGTATCCCATTTGTTCTCATGGAACAAGAGTGGAACGAATTTTTTCTCGGCCCGCTTCTCAACGTGTCAAAGTCAGGACTTCCGCCACCTTGTCGGCGATCTGCTGCACCGAGAACGGCTTGGGGATAAAGTGCATGTCGTCGAGATCGATCTCGTTGCGGAGCTGTTCCTCCGCATATCCCGACATGAACAGGATCGGCAGGTTCGGTAGGATCTTGCGGATTTCGCGCGCCATGGCCGGGCCGTCCATCGTGGGCATCACCACGTCGCTGACCACGAGGTCGAATTCGCCTCCGTTCCGGATCATTTCAAGGCCTCTTTCGCCATCGCTCGCCGTCGTCACATCATAGCCCTGGCGCGACAAGGCACGTTCGGCGACCGCGCGCACCATGTCCTCGTCTTCGACCAGCAGCAGGCGACCGCCGCCCGACCAGTCGCCCCGTTCCTCCAGCGGCGTGGCCGAGGCAACCTGTTCGCTACCGGCATAGACCGGCAGATAGATGATGAAGCGCGCGCCCATGGCCGCGCCGTTCGCGCCGGGCACGTTCTCCACGAAGACGAAGCCGCCCGATTGCTTGACGATGCCGTAGACGGTGGACAGTCCCAGTCCCGTTCCCTTGCCCAGCTCCTTGGTGCTGAAGAAGGGTTCGAAGATCTTGGCCATATATTCGGGCGGAATGCCGCCGCCGGTATCCTCCACGATCAGGGCGGTGTAATCGCCGATGGGCACGATATTGCCCTTCATCCGGCGCACGTCGTCCGCTGCGATCCGCCTTGTCACCAGAGTCAGCTTGCCCGTCCCGTCGCCCTTCTGCTGGATCGCGTCGCGCGCATTGACCGCCAGGTTCATGATGACCTGTTCAAGTTGCTGCGGATCGGCCCGCACCGGCCCCAGATCGCGATCGTGGTGGACGCTGAACGTGATCTTCTCGCCCATCAGGCGCTTCAGCAGCTGGGAGACTTCGGAAACCACGTCGGGCACCTGGAGCACCACCGGGCGCAGCGTCTGCTGGCGCGAGAAGGCGAGCAATTGCCGGGTCAGCGAGGCCGCGCGGTTCGAATTGGCGCGGATCTGCTGGATATCGTCATAATCGCTGTCGCCCGGCATGTGGCGCAGCAGCATGAGGTCGCAATAGCCGATGATCGCGGTCAGCACGTTGTTGAAGTCATGCGCGACGCCGCCTGCAAGCTGGCCCACGGCCTGCATCTTGCTCTGCTGGGCGACCTGCCGCTTCAGCCGCGCTTCCTCGGTCGTATCGGCAAGGCTGAGCAGCACGGCGCCGGTCCCGAGCCCGCGCACGCCGGCAAGGCCGAGCGAGACCGGTTCTTCCGGATTGCTGCGCAGGCGCACAGCCATGTCGCCGGAATTGGCCGGCCCCTGTGCGAAGCGGCGCACCGTATCGACCAGCGCGCCCTTGTCCTCCTTGACCACGAGATCGGACGGATAGGGCGGCAGCAGCTTGCCATCGAGCCCGGCGGCCCGCTGGAATGCGGCATTGGCGAAGAGGAAGCGCCCGTCGCGATCGGCTATCGCCATGCCGAGCGGCAATTGGGCGAGCAGCGCTTCGAGCTGCGGCGTGCCGCCACCGCCCGATCCCTCGGACACCGCCGTGCCGCCGATGCCGACGCCGGCGTCGAGCAGCAGCATGAGCGACGGCGTCATATCCGCCTGATCGGCCGTGCCATCCCCGAGCGGCACATGGACCAGTGTCTGCGCCGTGCCCTTGCGGCCTTCGCGCGCAAAGAAGATCTGTTCCCTATCGTCGGAACGCAGCAGGGAGACGAAATCCTGCCCAACCATCGTCGCGCGCTCGTCTCCCGCGGCACGACGCGCGAAGCCGGGACTTGCCGCACGAATTGCGCCTTCGGAACCCACCAGCACCGATTCCACGCCCGCGCGTGACATCAGCGCACCCAGTATGCCGGTAACGGCGCTGCCGAGTTCCCCTACCGGATCGCTTTCCGCGACGGGCGTGAAGCGCCAGATCAGGTAATCCTCGCTGCGCCCGGCCTGCTCCGCCTCGCCCCGCCAGCGGCGGCCATCGATCTCGAGCATGTCGGCCACCCCGCTGCCGTCGCGCCACGCGGCGCGTACCACGCGCGAGAGCGCTTCGAGCGAAGACGGATCGAGCGCGAGGCCCTGCGGCGCCCGGTCCGTGCCGAACCACTTGTCATAGGTCGAATTGGCACAGACCAGACGGTTCGCCCGATCGGTGATGGCGACAGCGCAATCGGATCGCTCGATCGCGGTGACCGTCACCGACCAGTCGGGCAGAGCAAAATCCTGCGCCTGCGTCTGCGCCGGCTTGCGCGACAGCACGAAGGCGCCTGCGCCCAGCGCTATCAGCCCGGCAGCGAAAGCTACGACCACCAGCGGATCATCCGCAACCAGCCAGAGCAGGCCGATGCTGAGCAGCAGCGCCGCGCCGATCATCCATCCATCGGCCTTGCGGCCCGGCGCCTCCCCCCCGATGCGCGGACTCATTCGCCCGCTATCCTTCTGACAGGCGGCCTCATTCCGCGGGACTGGCCTGTATGGCGCGCTCGATCGCGCGTTCCAGCCGTGCCCGGCGCTTGCGCCCGACGATCTCCCGCCAAAGAAAGGCGGAAACGAGATAGCCCAACGCCGCCGCGACGACCGAAATGATGAGCAGCCCGGCCAGGAGCGCGGGCGCGGCATCGGAGATCAGCCAGCGGAACCACTCATCCGGCCCCGCGCTGTCATGATACAGCGCCATGAAGGCGGAGAGATCGGCGTGAAAACCGGCCTTGTTCCCGATATAGAGCGAGGCTGCGATGATCAGCGGCGTGGTGGCCGGGTTGCTGAGGAACGTCATCGCGGCGGCCAGCGGAATGTTGCCGCGGCACGGCACGCAAAGCAGCGCCGCGCCCACGATCTGGATACCCGGGATCAGCGCGAAGATGCCGACCAGGAGGCCGATCGCCACGCCGCGCGGAACCGAGCGCCGGGTCAGCCGCCAGAGTTCCTGACGGCGCGCCAGCGGGCGGATCCAGCGGCTTTCAGCCAGCTGTTCGCGCGTCGGCACCATGCGGCGGGCCATATTTGCCAGGCGGGTGTTCACGGTCGCGTCATTCAACTTTCAAACTGCGGCCCCAGAGGTGCCATGGGGGTGTGCTTGGCCCGTTCTGCCGGGTTCATGCCGAACCTCGGGTGAATATGGTCTCTTCACCATGCGCGTGCCACTGGGCAAGCGCAATTTCTCGGGAGTGTGGCAATTCCGTTCGGGCACGCGACGAACGCCCGCGCGGCGCGGCAGAACGTTGATCAGCCCTTCTCGCGCATGATGCGGGCCTTGTCGCGCTTCCAATCGCGGTCCTTGATCGTCTGCCGCTTGTCCTGGGCCTGCTTGCCCTTGGCGAGCGCCAGCTCCACCTTCGCGCGGCCGCGCGAGTTGAAATAGACCGACAGCGGCACCAGCGTCATGCCCTTGCGTTCCACCGCGCCTTGCAGCCGGCCGATCTCGCGTTCGTGCATCAGCAGCTTGCGGGGCCGCTTCGGCTCGTGGTTGAAGCGGTTGCCGTGGCTGAATTCGGGCACGTTGGAATTGACCAGCCACAATTCGCCGCCATGGACCTCCGCATAGCTTTCCGCGATCGATCCTTCGCCGAAGCGCAGGCTCTTCACTTCCGTGCCGGTCAGCGCGATGCCCGCCTCGAACGTCTCCTCGATGAAATAGTCGAACCGCGCGCGGCGGTTTTCCGCGACGATCTTCTTCTTGTCGAAAGTGGAGGGTTTCGGACGGGCCATGGTGGCGGGCGATGTAGGCGCTGAGACGGCGGTGGGGAAGTCCCTTCCCGCAAACATCTCTTCCACAAATTTCTTCGTCATTCCCGCGAAAGCGGGAACCCAGTTCTTCCCTATCATAAAGCGCAAACGCTGCACTGGGTCCCCGCTTTCGCGGGGATGACGAACTTAGGGCGTTGCGGGAAACCGGTTCAACCCTCTAACACCTTATCCAGACGATGACCCAAGAGGATGCCCCCTACACTCACCCGCGCCAATGGGCGGCGATCGCACCTCATCGCGCGGCGTTCATCATGGACGAAACAAGCGAGACGCTGACCTATGGCGAACTGGTCACCCGCGCGGACCGGGCTGCGCAGCTGTTCGCGAGCCTGGGTGTCGCGGCGGGCGAGACGATAGCGATCCTGGTCGAGAACCAGATTCGCTTCTGCGAACTGATCTGGGCGGCGAAGAACAGCGGGCTGCGCTATGTCGCGGTCGGCACCAGCCTCAACGCATCCGACGCCGCCTATATCATCCGCGATTGCGAAGCGCGCCTGCTCGTCACCAGCGATGCGCTGCGCGAAACCGCCATCGCCGCGGCTGCCGAGCTCCCCGCCATGCCGCTCCTCATGGTCGACGGCACGGCGCCCGGTTTCCTCTCCTATGAAGCGGAGTTGGCGAAGCAGCCGGCGGAGCCGCTGGCGGGCCGCTCGCGCGGCAATTCGATGCTCTATTCCTCCGGCACCACCGGCAGGCCCAAGGGCGTGCGCACAGAAATGGCGGACGTTCCGCCCGAAGTGCCGACCGCGCGCGGGCCGATGATGCGCGGCGTCTGGGGTTTCGACGAGAACAGCGTCTTCCTCAACCCCGGCCCGTTCTACCATGCAGCGCCCTTGCGGATCATGATGATCGTCCAGCGCTATGGCGGCACGGTCATCGGCTTTCGCAAGTTCGACGCCGCTCGCATCCTTTCCGCGATCGAACGCCATCGCGCGACCCACGCCTTCTTCGTGCCCACTATGTTCCACCGCATGCTGGAACTGGACGAAGCCGTCCGCGCCGGCACCGACACGTCCTCCATGCGCCACGCCGTCCATGGCGGCGCGCCCTGCGCGGTCCATATCAAGCAGGCGATGATCGACTGGTGGGGGCCGGTGATCGACGAGATGTATGGCGGGACCGAAGCGATCGGGCACTGCTTCTGCACCTCGGCCGAATGGCTTGCCCATCCAGGCTCTGTCGGCCGCGCGGCGTCCAATGCGCAGTTCAAGATATCGGATGCCGAAGGCCGCACTCTGCCGCCGGGCGAAGTCGGCCGGGTGATGATGCGCAACGGGCTGCGCGTGACCTATTGGGGAGCCGCGGCTACCAAGCCGATCGAATACGACCCCGAAGGCTTCGCCTCGATGGGCGACATGGGGTATCTCGACGAGGACGGCTATCTCTATCTGACCGACCGCGAAAGCCACATGATCATCGCGGGCGGGGTCAACATCTATCCGCAGGAAGCCGAAGCCGTGCTGCTGCGCCATCCGGCGGTGCGCGACGTGGCGGTGGTAGGCGTGCCGCACGAGGCGATGGGCGAGGAAGTGAAAGCCGTGGTTCAGCCGATGGAACCGCCGGCCGATCCGGATGCGCTGGCGGAAGAACTGCTTTCCTATTGCCGCGAGCATCTGAGCCGGTTCAAATGCCCGCGCAGCGTTGATTTCGTGAACGAACTGCCGCGCAGCGATGCGGGCAAGCTGCTGAAGCGCATCGTCAAACAATGGTATTGGCCATGATCGTCATTGCGAGCGGTGAAACCGCGCGGCAATCCAGGGCAGTTACATCCGACTCTGGATCGCCTTGGGCTTTCGGCCCTCACGATGACAAACTGAAACGAGGGAAAGGAAAAACCGCATGAAACTGGGGAAGCTAGGCGTCTGGGCCTTCATGGATGGCATGACCGCACCGCAAGTGGCGGCTTTCGCGCAACGCATGGAAAACGCCGGTTTTGCCGCGCTGTGGATTCCGGAAGCCTGGGGCCGCAACAGCTACGTCACGTCCAGCTGGCTGCTCGCCAATACCGAGAAACTGGTGATCGCGACCGGCATCGCCAGCATCTATGCCCGCGATCCGATGGCGACGGTGGGCGCGAGAAACGCGCTCAACGAACAGTCGGGTGGACGCTTCCTCCTCGGCCTCGGCGTGTCGCATGCCCCGATGGTCAGCGGCGTTCGCGGCCATGATTACGGCAAGCCCATCGCCACGATGAAGGCCTATCTCGAAGGGATGGACCAGGTCGAATATGGCGCCCCGCCTCCAGCCGAAAAGCCGCTGACCGTGATCGCAGCACTCGGTCCCAAGATGCTCGAACTGGCGCGCGACCACGCGGACGGCGCGCATCCCTACAACGTCACGCCCGCGCACACCAAGCTGGCGCGCGAGATCCTCGGCCCCGGCAAGCTGCTCTGCGTCGAGCAGATGTGCGTGGCGGAAACGGACCCCGCAAAGGCACGCGCGGTGGCCCGTGCCTCGCTCGAAATCTATCTGACCCTGCCCAACTACCAGAACAGCTGGAAACGCGAAGGCTTCACCGACGAAGACTTCGCCAATGGCGGCTCCGACAGACTTATCGACGCGACCATCGTGTGGGGCGACGACGACGCGATCGCGGAACGCGTCCAGCAGCACTACGCCAATGGCGCGGACCATGTGTGCATCCAACTGCTGGGCGAAAGCCCGGTGCCCGATGCAGACACGCTGGAGCGGCTGGCTGGGCGGTTGAAGGGGCTGGGTTAAACCTCCTCCGTCACCCCGGCGCGGGCTGTGTCTCGCCGAAGTCGATTTTCCTTCGTCATTCTCGCGAAAGCGAGAATGACGCAAAGGAAGACGACACGCCTAGCTTAAGCCGGATGCCCTTCCGCCAGCGCGGCAAGCAACTCCGGCGGGAGCAGGTCATACATGTTGCGCCGCGGCTCCGAACCGTCCCAATCGGCCGCCACGTCGCGGATTTTCTCGAAGGCGGCATCCCACGGGCTGTGCAGTACGACCTGCATCAGGATCTGGCCGGTCTGCCCTTCACGCTCCAGGTAGATTTCCGTCGGCACATCGTTCTCGCCCAGGAATTCCTGCACTTTTACCAGCCTGTCGCCTGATGTCGCCTCGGCATCGGCGATGCTCCGTTCCAGATCGTCGCTGAAATAGGCGATGTGATGCAGCCCGCCTTGCGGGTTCCGTTCCAGGAACTCACTGAAGGATGACGGCACGTCATTGTCCTGCACGACCAGCTCAAACATCAGATTGCCGGTGAAGCCGAAGGCGACCGAGATCACCAGATCCTGCCGCTCGCCCCGATGGCGTGAATTGAGGTTGAGTTCCCGCGCATAATACCAGGGGCCGATGCCGGCCTCCAGCATGCGGTCCACCATTGCATCCAGATCGGTCCCGCAATGGGCGATATGGAACAGCTTCTTCCCGAAAAGGCCGCTCATAGCATCTCTCTCCACCTGCCGATTCTCCGGTCTGCCCTTTCAGTATCATGGGCGCACGGTTAGGAATGCAGCAAATAATGGGAGAGCTTGATCGCCATGGAACTGAGCCTTGAAAGCCTCGACAAGCGTCTGCGCCTGCTGGAGGACATCGAAGAAATCCGTAATCTGCGCAAACGCTACCACGTCTTCATCAACGAGGAGCAGTTCGGCAGGGTGGCGGAACTCTATACGGCGGACGCCAATGTCGTGCTCGACAGCGTGGGCCACGCGCGCGGTACGGCGGAGATCGACGCGCTCTATCGCAAGATTCCGGAAAACGCCGACATCGTGCGCCAGTTCATCCATAACCATGTGGTGGAAGTGGACGGCGATACCGCCCGCGGTCTCTCCTATCTCGACGCGCGCTACGGCAAGGATGGCGAAAGCCTGTTGGTGGCCGCGCGGTTCGAGGAGACCTATGCGCGGCAGGCCGAGGGCTGGCTGATTTCGGAAACGCTGGTGACAATCTACTTCGCAGCACCCGTGGCGCCCGGCTGGGGGATCGCGGACAACAAGCGTATCGGGGCGTGGGAGTAGGATAGGCCATTCAACTCCACTCTCGTCATCCCAGCGAAGGCTGAGATCTCGGGCGGCGTGGCGTGTCCCTCACGAACATCCCAGCCTGCGCTGGGATGACGGAATTATCGCATCAACGTCATGATATCCCGCTTGGGCTCCGTTTTCCCGTCCCACTCGTTCCCGATCCGGCGGATCTGCGCGAAGACCTCGTCCAGCGGGCCCGGCAGGGCGAACTGGACATAGACGGGATCGACCGCTCCGCGCGGCTCGTAATAGACTTCGAACGGCGCACCGTCGGCGCCCAGGAATTCTTCCACCGGCACCAAGTCGAAACCCCGGCCGCGCGCTTCTTCCACACCCTGTTCCAGCGTCTCGCTGATATAGGCCACGTGGTGCAGCCCGCCATCGGGATGCCGGCCAAGGAACTCATTATAGGCGGACGGGGAATCGTTTTCCTGCTGGAGCAGTTCCACCAGCGTGCCGCCCACCGGAACGAAGGCCGCGGACAGCGTCACCTGGTTGCGTGTCCCCCGATAGCGCGCCTCCACCGTCACCGAATGGAAGTGGTAGGCCGGGCCGAAGCCCGACGCGATCAGGCGATCGACTGCACCCGCCAGATCGGGCACGACATGGCAGATGTGATAGGGTTTGCGTTCCAGATAGCGGCTCACTCGACCTCTCCCGTCTTCAAGCCCGCCGCTTATAGGATGCCGGCATACGCCAGCGCATCGTCCACGGCTGCACGCGCTTCCGCCGAGCAGGGAACGATCGGCAGGCGCACATCCTCCGCGATCCAGTTGTGCAGGCGGCTCAACGCATACTTCACCGGGCCGGGCGACGCGTCCTTGAACATCGCCTTGTGCAGCGGGAACAGCCGGTCGTTCAGCTCGCGCGCATAGGTGAAATCCGCATCCGCGCAGGCCTGCTGGAATTCCGCGCACAGAGCCGGCGCGACATTGGCAGTGACCGAAATACAGCCGACCGAACCGGCGGCGAAGGCCGGCAGCGCCAGCCCGTCATCCCCCGAAAGCTGGCAGAATTGCGCGCCGATGCCCATGCGGTGGGCGGTCACGCGTTCCAAATCGCCGCTCGCATCCTTGATGCCGATGATCTTCTCCGGATAGCGGCGCGCAAGTTCGCACACCGTATCGGGCTTGATATCCGTCACCGTGCGGCCCGGCACGTTGTAGAGCACGATCGGCAGTTCGGCGTTCTCCGCCAGACAGGAGAAATGTGCGATCAGCCCGTCCTGGCTCGGCCGGTTGTAATAGGGCGCGACCACCAGCGCGGCATCCGCGCCGAACTTCTTGGAATATTCCATATGCATCAGCGCGTTCTTGGTGTCGTTCGAACCGCAGCCCGCGATCACCGGCACGCGCCCGCCAGCCTGTTCCACGCAGACCTTGATGACATAGTGATGCTCGTCATTGGTCAGCGTGGACGCTTCGCCCGTGGTGCCGCAAGGCACCAGCGCCCTGGAACCCGCTTCGATCTGCCAGTCGACCAGACGACGAAAAGCGGCTTCGTCAAACGACCCGTCGCGAAACGGTGTAATCAGTGCCGGAATAGAACCGGAAAACATGGACTTCCCACCTTGGTTTGCCCCATGATCGATTCACGGCACATCGGTGGCCGGCCCGGAGGGGTTTCGTTCACGGCCTGATAAGGAGCGTTTGGCCAGAATGTCCAGCATGGTTCGCATGCCGCTTCTTTGGCTTCTCATGGCGCCGGCGCTTACCGCGTCCGCGCCGGTGAGCGCGCAGGACGCCGCCGACTGGGATCGCGCGCGCGCCAGCATGGTCGCCAGCCAGCCCACCCAGATGACTTATGCGGTCCAGCGCTGGCAGCAATTGAGCGGTTCCTCGCAGCTCAGCTTCGACGATTATGCGGGCTTCCTCGTCACCTATCCCGGCTTTCCGCAGGAAGCGAAGCTGCGCGGCTATGCCGAAGCCTCGCTTGCGCGCGGAGCATATGATTCCGCGCGCATCGTCTCCTTCTTCGACAAGTTCCCGCCGCAGACCAATCCGGCGCGCGCGCAATATGCGCTGGCACTGGCCTCGCTCGGCCGGCGCGAAGCAGGCGAAATCGCGCGCGAGGCATGGCGCGGCGGCACGATGAACCCGACCACCGAGGCCACGCTGCTCTCGATGTATGGCAGCCGCTTCATGCCGGACGACCAGGACGCGCGGATGGACGCGCTGCTGTGGGATCGCGATGCCAATGCCGCCGCCCGCCAGATCGCCTATGTCACGCCCGCCGCGCGTGACGTGTTCCTGGCGCGGCTGACGGCGCTGCGCGGCATGAACCCGGCCTCGCAAGGGCTGGTGATCCCGCCTGCCGCGCACTCCGATCCGGGTTATCTCTACAACAATTCGCGCCAGCTGCGGAGTTCCGGCCAAGCCTACGCCGCCGTCGCGCTGCTGGCCGAACGGCCGCGCCTCAGCAAGCTGCCGCTCGAACCCGACCAATGGGTGGAAGAAGCGCTCACCGTGGCGCGGATGGGCGGCGGGCGCGCGGCCCAGCGCATCGCTGCCGGAATGGACGAAGCCTTCCCGCCCAACGCCGATATCAGCCTGATGAGCTACGGGTTGCGCGATAATTACACCTCATTGATGTGGCTCGGCGGGACCAAGGCGCTGTGGGAGCTGAACGAGCCGGCTTCCGCCGCCCCGCTCTTCTATCGCTACGGCGCGGCAGCGCGCACGGCGCAGACACGGTCCAAGGGCTTCTATTGGGCCGGCATCGCCTATGAACGTGCCGGCAACCGCGCCGAAGCGCGCCGCCACCTGGACATGGCCGCCGCCTATCCCGACCGGTTCTACGGCATGCTCGCGCTCGAACGGCTGGGCCGCGAAGGACCGAAGATGGGCGCGATGCCCGATATCCAGCCGAGTGCGGCGGAACGCTCCGCCTTCTACGCCAAGCCGCTGACCGCGGCCGTGCGCGAAGTATCGCGCAGCGCACCTTGGGCCGTGTCCATCCGCTTCTTCCGCGAGATCGCCGAACAGGCGCGTACGCCGGGCGATTTCATCCTGGCGGCGGAACTCGCCCGCAGCATCGGCCGGCGCGACCTTGCCGTGATCCTGGGCGACGAAGCGCAGGCCAAGGGCCATTTCAACTTCCAGTCCATCGCCTATCCGACGCTCGTCGCCCCGCCCGGCACGGACTGGACGATGGTCCATGCGATCACCCGGCAGGAAAGCCAGTTCGCGCAGAACGCGATTAGCCATGCCGGCGCCAGCGGGCTGATGCAGCTGATGCCCGGCACCGCGCGCGAGCAGGCAGGCAAGATGGGCATGGCCTACATGTCCGCCTCACTGATCGGCGATCCGAGCTATAATGTGCGGCTCGGCAACGGCTATTTCCAGCGCATGATGTCCTATTACGGGGGCAGCTATCCGCTGGCTGTGGCCGCTTACAATGCGGGTCCGGGCAATGTGAACAAATGGCTGGCCGCCAATGGCGATCCGCGCAACGGCAGCATCGGCTGGGTGGACTGGATCGAACGCATCCCGATCTACGAAACCAAGAACTACGTCCATCGCGTGCTGGAAAACGCGGTGATGTACCAGCATCTCTATCCCGGCCAGATCGGCTATGGTTCGCCCCGCTCGCTGAGCTCGTTCCTGGGCAAGCGCACGCCGGGCTGAACACCCCGCCCTGCAACCTAATCCGTCACCCCCGCGAAGGCTGGGGTCTCAGGCCGGATTACGCTAAATCGGAAAGACCCCAGCCTTCGCTGGGGTGACGAGAATGGGCGAGAAGAGATGGTCCCTATCCAATGAAAGTCGAAGGCAATCCGATCACGCCCGCGGGCCTCGCCGCGCTGAAAGCGCGTTACGACCACCTGCTGGGCGAGGAACGCCCGCGCATCGTCGAGATCGTGAGCTGGGCGGCCGGCAATGGCGACCGGTCGGAGAATGGCGACTATCTTTACGGCCGCAAGCGGATGCGCGAGATCGACCGGGAACTGGCTCATCTCGCCCGCCGGATGAAAGCCGCCCGCGTGGTCGATCCCGCGCAGGCGCCCGACCGCGCACGAGCTTTCTTCGGCGCGACCATCACCATTGTGGACGAGGATGACGAGACCCGCACGCTCACCCTGGTCGGCGATGACGAGCAGGACGCCGGCACCGGCCGTATCGGCTGGAGCGCGCCGATCGCACGGGCCCTGCGCGGAGCGACGGTGGGCGATCTGCGCGTGGTCCGCCTGCCCGGCGGCGAGAAGGAATGGGAAGTGGTGGCGATCAGCTATCCGGAAGGCTGATCTTCTTCGCAGTCCAGTCGGGTTCCTACCTTCTCGGTCCCTGTCCGAAATAAGTAGGAGCGATGATTTTGGCTTCTTCGGTGTTTTGCCATGCGAGGTAGTGGCGGATGG
>CAMLQG010000013.1 GCA_946482075.1 uncultured Erythrobacteraceae bacterium | reverse complement strand
TGCGCTATCCGGCCAATTACGGCTTCGTGCCGCACACGCTGTCGCCCGATGGCGATCCGCTGGACGCGCTGGTCGTCGCGCGCTCGCCCTTCGTGCCGGGCTGCGTCGTGCGCGCTCGTCCGATCGCCGTGCTGAACCTGGAAGACGAGCATGGCGGCGACGAGAAGCTCGTCTGCGTGCCGGTGGATTCGACTTTCCCCTATTACAGCGACGTGAAGGAAAAGAGCGACCTGCCCGAGATCGTGTTCAAGCAGATCGAACACTTCTTCACCCACTACAAGGATCTCGAAGCCGAGAAGTGGGTGCGCATCGGCACCTGGGGCGGCGCCGAGGAAGCCCGCCGCGTCACGGTGGAAGCGATCGAGCGCGCCAAGGCCGTCAAGGCATAAGACCTATCGTCATTGCGAGGGCCGAAGGCCCCCGGCAATCCAGAGCACATTGGGTTGGCTCTGGATTGCCTCGCTAAGCTCGCAATGACGATGTCAGCCTATTCCCCCGCCACGCTCATTCCCTCGACGCGCAAGGTCGGCACGTTGATCGCGCGGTGCCATTCGAGATCGTTCGCCGCCGACATCGCCTTGAACATGTCGAGCAGGCTTCCGGCCACGGTGAATTCCGCCACCGGCCCCGCAATCTCGCCGTTCACGATGCGGAAGCCGGAAGCGCCCCGGCTGTAATCGCCGGTCACGCCGTTCACGCCATGGCCGATCAGCTCGGTCACATAGACGCCGTCCGCGATGTCGGCGATCAGTTCGGCTGGGCTCGCCTCGCCCGGCGCCAGATGGACATTGCCGAGGGAGACACCCGGCGCGCCGCCGCCGCTTCTTGAAGCATGACCGGTGGGCCGCATGCCGAGCTGGCGGGCG
Organism: uncultured Erythrobacteraceae bacterium; assembly: GCA_946482075.1. The sequence continues at coordinate 50,485 of CAMLQG010000013.1, read as the reverse complement.
GAAGCGGAATCCGCGAGCCAGCCGGTGACCTTGCCGCCTTCCACCAGCGAGCGCGGCGCGGTTGGCAGGCCTTCGCCATCGAACGGACGGGACCGCGCGCCGCGCCGGCGGTGGGGTTCGTCCAGGATCAGGATCGCGGGATCGAACAGGTCCTCGCCGAGGCGATCGAGCAGGAAGCTGGCCCGCCGCGCGATTGACGGACCGGACATCGCGCCCAGCAGATGGCCGATCAGCGATCCGCCGACGCGCGGATCGAACACCACCGGCATCGTCTTGCTGGGCAGCTTGCCCGGACCGAGGCGGGCGACCGCCCGCTCGCCGGCGACCCGACCGATTTCTCCCGCCAGCGGAAGATCGGCCAGATGGCGCGCCTGCCGCCATTCGTAATCGCGCTGCATCGCGCCCGCATCCCCGGCCAGCACGCTCGCGCTCAGCCCATGGCTGGTGCCGGCATAGCCGCCCGAGAAACCGTGGCTGGTGGCCAGCGCGAAGACGGTGCGCCCGAAGCTCGCTCCGCCGCCTTCGCTGTTGCTGACGCCCTTCACGGCACGCGCGGCGTCTTCCGCTTCCAGCGCGCGGTCGCGCAGCAGGTCCGGCGTCGGCTCGGTACGGTCTTCCAGATCGAGATCGGGGAAGGGGCCTTTGGCCAGCAGCTCTTCGGGCGCCAGACCGGCATAGGGATCTTCCGGCGCCGATCGCGCCATGTCCGCCGCACGCGACGCGAGTTCGCCCAGCGCCGCATCGCTCATGTCGGTCGCCTGGATCGAGGCGGAGCGGCGGCCGACGAAGACCCGCAGGCCGACATGTTCGCTTTCCGAACGTTCGACATCCTCGAGCTTGCCGAGGCGCACCTGCACGCTTTCCGAGCCGTTGCCCGCGACGACCGCATCGGCGGCATCCGCGCCGGCTTTGCGCGCGAGATCGATCAGAGTGGCGCAACGCTCCTGCGCACGGGCGAAATCCAGCATGAGGCTCCCAGCCTTTCGGTCTTGTCCGGAAGCGCTGCCCTAGAGGCTGATCGTCCAGGGTGGAAGCGCTTTACACTCCCGCCGGGTGGAACGACGCTAGGTCTGGATCACGCGTTCTCCATCCTTATCGATCACCAGGCATGTCAAGCGCCCGGATTGATAGGCGCCCGTATCGATGCCGATCCGATTGGCGCGAAATACCGGTTCCTCAACGATCACATGTCCGTGAACGACCTTGAAACCCCAGTCTCGCTCGCTGGTCAGAAAAGGCTCGCGTATCCACATGAGGTCGTGCGGGGTCTGCGCCGTCAAAGCCCGATCCGGGTCGAGACCGGCGTGAACGAAGAGATATTCGCCCCACCGAAGTCCCAGCAGCAGCTTGTCGAGGAACGCCCGATGTTTCGCGGGAAGTGCGGCATCGAGAGTGTCGCGCAGCTTTCGCCAGGTTGGATGGTCGATTTCTTCGGGAACGGCGATATCGCTCGCGATCTGCGCTTCGATCCTGGCGAGCAGATCCAGTCGACCGTGAATATCCCCAACCGCGTACACCGCTGTGATATTCTGCGCCTCGGCGTCCTGCAGGTCGTGGATGTCGATCGGCTTCCCCCTCCTTGGCGGGCAGGACGCGTCAGGCGATCGCCGCGATCAGCTTGAACAGCCCGCAAACTGCGAAGGGAAAGCCGATAGACGCAAGCCACAGGATCAGCCGGTCGCGCCGATAGGCCGGCTCGAAGGCGGGATCGGCCGCCTGTTCGTCGCTCAGATCGTCCCAGCGGCGTTCGAAAGCGCGGTAAGCGGGGATGATCGCGCCCACCAGCAGGACGAGACCCACGTAGGGCAACATGGAGCCGTGCCCATCCTTCATCGCGCCCACTGTCACGAAGATTTGCAGGCCGGTATAGACGAGCAGCGCATAGGCGACATGGTCGCTCATCCTATGGCGCCAGTCGCGCCGTTTCACTTCAGGCAGCGCCTTGCCCATGCGCCATCCTCCTCTTGCTCCCGGCATGACTATTTCATTGGAATGACGGGCGATCAAGCCCCACACGACAATGCGGCCGTCAGATCTGGGGAACACATGCATGAAGCTTGCCAGTTTTGCGCGGATGGGGGTTTCCTGGCCCACGACACGTGTTAAAGGAGAGCGCGATGGACCTGCTTGACGATCCGAGCCCGCCCCCTGCCCAATCCACCCAGGCCGTGACTCCGCTGCCGGAAGGCGGACTGGAAGTCATCTCGATCGCCAAGAGCTACGACAAGCGGGCAGTGCTGACCGACATCTCGCTTTCCGTCGGCAAAGGCGAAGTGCTGGGCCTGCTCGGTCCCAACGGCGCCGGCAAGACGACCTGCTTCTATTCGATCATGGGACTCGTCCGTCCCGATTCGGGCCGTATCCTGATGGACGGCGTCGATGTCACCAAACTGCCCATGTATCGCCGCGCGATCCTCGGCCTCGGCTACCTGCCGCAGGAGACCTCGTTCTTCCGGTGCATGACGGTGGAACAGAACATCGCCTGCGTGCTCGAAATGGTCGAACCCGAACCCGACATGCGCGATGCCGAACTGGAACGGCTGCTCGACGAGTTCGGTCTGACCAGGCTGCGGACCAGCCCGGCGATGGCGCTTTCGGGCGGTGAACGCCGCCGCTGCGAAATCGCCCGCGCGCTCGCCGCCAAGCCTTCGATCATGCTGCTGGACGAACCTTTCGCCGGGATCGACCCGCTCTCCATCGCCGATATCCGCCATCTGGTGATCGACTTGAAGAATCGCGGCATCGGCGTGCTGATCACCGATCACAACGTGCGGGAGACGCTGGATATCGTGGACCGCGCCTGCATCATCTATGGCGGGCAGGTGCTGTTCGCCGGCAGCCCGCAGGAGCTGGTGGCGGACGAGAATGTCCGTCGCCTCTATCTGGGCGAGAACTTCACGCTATGACGAGGCCTCCGCACGGCTCCGGAGCGATCGGGCGCGCGGACGAATGATCGCATGAATATCGGACCTCGCCTTGACCTGAGGCAATCCCAGCAGCTGGTGATGACGCCCCAGCTGCAGCAGGCGATCAAGCTGCTGGCTCTGTCCAATCTCGAGATAGAAACGTTCATCGGCGAAGCCCTGGACGCCAATCCGCTACTGGAACTGGGCAATTCCGACACCGGCGTCGAAACGGCCGAACCGCCGCTCGAAACGCCGATGCCTGCAAGCGAGGAAGCCTCGATCGACCAACTCATCGGCGAGGTTCGGGGGGAGGCCGACCAACCGCTCGATATCGATCCCGCCGCGATGGACCTCGATCGCGACACGGGCGACGGCAATGTCTTCGGCCTGGACGGGCAATCGCAGGCCGGCGGCGGCGAAGGTCCCGGCATCGACGAGCGCGGTTCGGGCGGCGTTACTCTCGTCGTTCACCTGACCGAACAGCTCGGCGCGGCAGCGCCCAATGAGCAGACCGCCTTCATCGCCGCCTATCTGATCGGGCAGCTCGACGATGCGGGATACCTGCCCGCAACGCTGCGCGATCTCGCCAATGATCTCGGCGCGACGCTGGCCGAAGTCGAAGCGGCGCTCGGCGTGGTCCAATCGCTCGATCCCACGGGCGTGGGCGCGCGAAGCCTGGCCGAATGCCTGATCCTGCAAGCGAAGGAAGCCGATCGCTACGACCCCTGCATGGCCCGCCTGCTCGACAATCTCGATCTGCTGGCGAAGGGCAACATCAAACAGCTGAAGCGCATCTGCGACGTGGATGACGAGGATTTCGCCGACATGATGGCGGAACTGCGCGGCTACGATCCCAAGCCCGGCCTGCGCTTCGCCGGCGATGCGGAAGCCGCGCCGGTGGTGCCCGACCTCCTGGTGCGCGCGCGCGCCGATGGCGGGTGGGACATCGCGATCAACCAGGCGACCCTGCCGCGCGTGCTGGTCAATCGCGGCTATTACCTCCAGCTCAAGAGCGCGTGCAGCGACAAGGCTTCGCGTGCCTGGCTGAGCGAAAAGCTGACCGACGCGAACTGGCTCCTGAAAGCACTCGACCAGCGGCAGAAAACGATCCTGAAAGTCGCCGCGGAGATCGTGAAGCAGCAGGACGGCTTCTTCCGCAACGGCGTGTCGGACCTCAAGCCGCTGACGCTGCGCATGGTGGCGGACGCGATCGAGATGCACGAATCCACCGTCAGCCGCGTGACCGCGAACAAATATCTCAATTGCGAGCGCGGCACGTTCGAACTGAAATATTTCTTCACCAGCGGGGTCGCTTCCACCGATGGCGAAGGCACGGTGTCGGCCGAAGCGGTGAAAGCGCAGATCCGGGCACTGGTGGATGCGGAAGATGCCGCCAAGATCCTGTCCGACGATACGCTGGTCGACCTGCTGCGCGACAAGGGCTTCGATCTCGCGCGGCGCACGGTCGCCAAGTATCGCGAGGCGATCGGCATCGGCAGCTCGGTGCAGAGGCGGCGGCAGAAAGCGCTGGAAGCGGTGCGCTAAACATATCTTGTATCCCAGCGCAGGCTGGGATCGTTGTGAGCGTTTACTACCGAGAGCGATGCCAGCCTGCGCTGGCATGACGACTTCAAGTCACCAATCGATCGCGCCGCGCCCCTTGGCTTCGAGAAACGCATTGGCCTTGCTGAAGGGCTTCGAGCCGAAAAAGCCCGAATGCGCCGAAAGCGGGCTCGGGTGCGGCGCGGTCAGCACGAGATGATGCGTATCGCGACCGAGGCCCGGAACCCGTGCCGCCTTCTTTCGCGCATGGCTGCCCCACAGGATGAAGACGCTCGGTTCCTCGCGCTTGGCGACCGCGGCGACGGCCGCATCGGTGATCGCATCCCACCCGCGCATCTGGTGCGATCCGGCATTGCCCGCTTCCACCGTCAGCGCATTGTTGAGCAGCAGCACCCCTTGCCGCGCCCAATGTTCGAGATTGCCGTGCGGCGGCACATCCACGCCGAGATCGTCGCGCAGCTCCTTGTAGATATTGACCAGCGACGGCGGAATCCTGACGCCTTCGGGCACGGAAAAGGCCAGCCCATGCGCCTGCCCCGGCCCGTGATACGGGTCCTGTCCCAGGATCACGACCTTCACCTGGTCGAGCGGAGTCAGTTCCAGCGCGCGCAGGCGTTGTCCGCGCGGGGGATAGATCACCTTGCCCGCCGCCTCTTCCGCCCGCAGCCACCCGCCCAGCTTCCGGGCCTCCGGCGTTGCGAGAGCAGGCGCGAGCGCGGCACGCCAGGACGGGGGAATCGCTTCATCGGCCATGACAGAGGGTTAGCTTTCTCGTGCATTCCGCGCCAGCCGGGGCTTTCGCTCTTCCCCCGATGAGCTTAAGGCACGAGACATGACTGTGTATTTTCACGAAGAAGACCTTCCTGCCGGCGTGCTGGCGCCCGGTCCCGTGGCCGTCGATACGGAGACGATGGGCCTCGTCACTCATCGCGACAGGCTCTGCGTCGTCCAGATCAGCGATGGCGGCGGGGATGAACATCTCGTCCGTTTCGCAGCCGGCAGCGCCTATGCCGCACCCAATCTCAAGGCGGTCCTGGCCGATCCGATGCGTCTGAAGCTGTTCCACTTCGCGCGTTTCGACCTCGCCGCGATCGAACATTATCTCGGCGTGATGGCCGAACCGGTCTTCTGCACCAAGATCGCCAGCAAGCTGACCCGCACCTACACCGATCGCCACGGCCTCAAGAACCTGGTCAGCGAACTGCTCGGCAAGGACATGTCGAAGCAGCAGCAATCGAGCGACTGGGGCGCGGAAGAGCTGAACGAGGCGCAGCGCGACTATGCCGCGAGCGACGTCCGCTTCCTGCACGAGATGCACGCGATCTTCGTCGGGCGGCTGGAACGGGAAGGCCGCACGGCCATTGCCCAGGCGTGCTTCGATTTCCTGCCCACGCGCGCCCGGCTCGATCTGGCCGGATGGGCGGAAAAAGACATCTTCAGCCACGAATAAGCGGCACCATATAAGATCGCATGAGCGAAACCGCCGACATCATCCGCACTCGCCGTCAGGCCCTGGCGGTTCCCGGCGGCCAGCATGACCGGCTGGTCCATTTCCTGTCGCGCGCGCTTCCCGCGGCGATCGGGTTGCTGGTGGCGATCATGATCATCACGCCGCTGTCGCCCCGCGGCGAAGTCGGCTTCCTGCTCGATCGCAACAAGGTGGCGGTGATCAAGGATCGGCTGCGAGTGGACAATGCGATGTATCGCGGGATGGACAATAATGGCCGCCCCTTCTCGCTCACGGCGGGCAATGCGGTGCAGCGGTCTTCCGCCGAAGGCATCGTGCGGATGAACGATCTGAGCGCGCGCATCCTGCTCAAGGATGGCCCGGCCGTTCTCAACGCCCAGAGCGGACGGTACGACATCCGCGCCGAACGCGTGAACGTGGACGGCCCGGTGCGCCTGTCCGCGGCCGATGGCTATCGGATGGTCGCGCGAGGCGTTTCGATCGATCTTGAGAATCAGCAGATGATGGGACAGGGTCGCGTCGATGGCGCCATTCCCGCAGGCACGTTCAGCGCCGATCGGCTTCAGGCCGACCTGTCGCAACGCACGGTGACGCTGGACGGCAATGCACGACTCTATATGGAACCGGGAAAGCTGAGGATTCCTTGATGAAGGCAGTTTACCCTATCGCCACTGCGCTGCGCTGGGCGGCAACCGGCCTGATCGGCGGGCTGGCCGCGCTGTCCGGCATGCAGCTGTCCGCCCAGGCCATTTCCGGGCATAACAGCAAGGCCCCGGTGAGTTATGCCGCCGACAAGATCGAACTGCAGGACAGGCAGGACCGGGTCGTCCTGTCGGGCAATGTCGACATCAACCAGGCCGGCCTCAATCTCAAGGCCGCGCGCACCACGGTCGATTATACCAATCAAGGCTCGCTCCAGATCCAGCGGATCACGGCAACCGGCGGAGTGGTGGTGACGCGGGCCAATGAATCCGCCCGCGGCGCGGTGGCGATCTACGATTTCAATCGCAGGGTGATCACGATGGCCGGCGGTGTGGCGTTGCGCCGCGGCGCGGACACGCTGAACGGTCAGCGCCTGACGATGGATCTGAACACCGGCATTTCCAGTGTCGACGGGCGTGGCGGCGGGCGCGGAGCCGGCGGCCGGGTGAGCGGCACTTTCTCCGCGCCGAAATAGGTCCGATACGCTAGGTCTTGCTCAGCGCGGCCTCGATCCGCGCCAGCACCACGTCGCTCCAGACATAGCTCCTGAGCTTGCGGGCGAGCACCCGGCGATCCTCTTGGGTCGGCTTGCCCCGCAGCACCTTGCGCAGCAGGTCGCGCGTGGTGTCGATGTCGCCCTGCGAGCTGTCGAGATCGAGCAGCAGATTGTAGCGGTCGATCAGGTCTTCCCGTCCATAGGCCAGCGCGGCGACGGTCATGTACAGGGACTGGGTCGCCTCGCCCCCTTCGCTCGCCGCGGCGAGCCGTTCGAGCGCAGCGGTGCTCTCTTTCGGAGTGATGATCACCCCCTGGCAGGCGGCGAGATCGACGAACAACGCGGCGTTGACTGCCGGCGCGGAGAAGGGCCGATCGAAGATCGTCTTCACCAGCGGCCGGGCGGCGGAGCATTTGCCATTGTGGATCAGGATGCGGGCGAGCACCACATTGGCGAAGGGATTGTAGCGATCGCGCTCCACCGCACGCGACGCCAGGATCCAGGCGGGGCCATCTTCCACGATGACTTCACCCTTCGCTCGTTCGCGCTGCGCGAGCACGATCGCTTCGCGAACCATGAAATAGGGCGCGAAACGGCTCTCGCGGAATTTGAGCAGGCAGCGGCCGGCCTCCGCAGCGACATCGCCGCCGGTCGCGCGACGCTGCTCCATCGCGATGAAGCATTCATAGCCCGTCCTGGGATCGCTACCGATGCGTTCGGCCTCGTTCTTCGCAAGCAGGCCGTCCACGCTCAATATATCGGCCATCAGTCCGGCGAGCTCTCCGCTCTCGGGCGTGGAAAGCGATGCGAGAGGCAGAGTCCGCGACATCAGCGTGCGCGCATCGCGCTCGTCCTTGAACGTCATGTTGACCGTGCCGGGCGCATTTTCTCCGGGTCGCAGCGTCAGGCTGTAAACGCCGCTGGACGGGCCGTTGGGCGCGAGCCGGGCCACGATCGATTGATCGACGTAGAATTGGAGCGAGGTGGCGAGCCGACCCAGTTCGGTCGGCGCGGATTTGGGCAGCACCACCGATATCATGGGTGGGGAATCGCTCACCCGAGCGGGCGCATCCCGCCCCTTGAGCGCGAGATAGACCACCGCCATCGCCAGCAGGAGAAGCGCGGTGAACCCGACATAGGCTAGGCGACGGTTGCGCGCGGTCTCCCGAACCAGCCAATGAACCGATTCAGGCAGGGGGGAGGGCGGCGGGGCAGGTTCGGGGACGGCAGGCGGCGGCGCGGGCTGCGCGAGGTCGGGATAAGCGCGTTCGATCGGAGCGAGCCGCAGCTTGTAGTCACCATGAAGGATCGAGATGCACAGCCCCTCCGCCGGCTGGTAGTGCGTGTAATGTGTCTCCAGCGTCTTGCGCAGGCGCGAGATCTGTACGCGCGGATAGCTTTCCGACGTGATGTCGAAATCCTCGCGCCGGCCCAGCGCGTCAACCGCGACGGCATATTGCGTCAGGCCCGAACGCGATTCACCGATCGTCTGTTCGCAAAGATAGGCCAGCAGCCGTGCCTGGATGGGTGCCGCGGCGACTTTCGGATCGCGCAGCACTTCCTCCACTTCGCGGACCAGCCTGTCCGCGAAATCCGGGCGCCTGAGGGCATCGTCAGGCATGGCCCGAAGATGCTCCGCTCGTGGGAAGAAGCCCCCAATCCCTCATGTAACGACCTTCTCCGGCCGTTTACCTTTATCCCAGACAGCTCGAGAATATCAGGAAAACCGCCATTTCCTGACCTGTAACGTTACAGTCGCGGTTTGTCACCGGATTTGGTAATAGTTTCCCGGTAGTCTTCCGGTGAGTTCCACACATGAAGGGTGGGACAATGGGTCGCAAACTCGATAGGCGCAGATGACGGACGGCAACAATTTGGCGCGCGCCATGCGCGACGATCTGCTCAGCGAAGTGGCCGCGGATGCGCAGGCAACTCCTGGGCCCGCGACGCCTGACGAATATCCCGATTACTTCGAGATCGCCTGCAAGCGGATCGATGCGTTCCGGCGCATGTGCGATGCGGAACGCGCCGCGAAGGACAAGCTCGAACTGCTCACCCCGCGTGAGAAACTGATTCTAGAGAAGATGGCCAGCGGTCTTTCCAACTCGGACATCGCCCGCGATCTGGGGATCCATCCCCGGATCGAGGAGGAAGACCGCAACAACCTTCTGCACAAGCTCGCCAGCCCGACACCCGCGCAAGCGATCCGCATCCTGCTTGAAGCCACCATTTTCGACTGATCGACTGGAGCACGTCCCGGAAGAGCCGGAGCCGGTCTCCGGTCGGGAAGGGCTCAAGACATTGGGTTTAGAGCTCTTCCTATCCGACGCGGCGATTCACCGCATCGGGAAGGGCTCTAGGCTGCACCGCCGTCGCAACTCCCTCAGCGACGCGGTGCAGCCGCCCTGGTGATTTCCGCCAACCCCTGCGCCAGCAACAGCTCCGCCGTCTGATTGTTCGCCAGCAGCGCCGCGTGAAGCGCCATCAGCCGGCCGACCAGCCGTTCGAGCCGGTGGCCCTGCCAACGGCGCAATTGATTCGTCAGATCGCGCTTGTCGCGGAAGAAAACCCGCCTTGCCCGCGTTTCCGCCTCGATCAGCCCGGCGATATCGCTGCCGCCGCCCAGCCGGACCGAAAGCTGCGCGAGCTGCGCGGCGCGGCGTTCCAGCGCGAGCAGCAGGCCGACGGGATTGAGCGAAAGATCGCGCATCCGCTTCAATTCCCCGGCCAATCGCCCGGTTTCGCCCGAGAGCACGACATTGACGAGCGGCGTGAAACCGTCATCCTCCGTGCTCGCGCCCACCGCATCGAGCGCCTCGGCATCGGCATTGCGCGGCGCCTGCGGGCTCGCGTCGAGATAGAGCGCCAGCTTGGTGACTTCGGATTGCGCCAGCCGCACGTCGAGCCCGGCGGACCGGGCGATACGTTCGGCCAGATCGCCACCGAGCTTGAGCCCGGCCGCGTCCGCCATCTGCCGGACGGAGGCCGTCACCGACGCCAGATCGGGCGGATAGAACATCGCGACCAGCGCATCGGACCGTCCTTCGAGCAGCTTGGCCGTGCGCGACTTGTCGGTCGCGGAAGTGGCGACCACGAAGACGGGGCAGGCCTCGCCTTCGCCCGCATCGATCAGGCCGATCAGCGTGCTCAGCGCGTCATGCGCCTCGTCCCCGTTCGCGCGCACGAGGATGTGGCGCGCATCGCCGAACAGCGAGGTGGAGCGCGCTTCATCGCCCAGCCGCACCGGATCGCGCCGCAGCTCGCCGCCGGGGAGTTCGACCCGCTCGCCCGCGTCCGGCAGCATGCCCACGATCTGCTCTGCGGCCGCAGCCGCGCCTGCCTCGTCCTGCCCGCAGAAGAAGAATATCCGGCATTGCCGCGCCGCCTTGGGAGCGACGCCGGCGAAATCGCGCTGGGTCGCTTTCACGGCGCGCTCAGGATTTGGGACGCAGCGTGATCGCGAGACGCGTCACGATCCGTTCCGCCACGTCGCGCGAGAGATTCTCCAGCGCGGTCTGTTCGGCCGCGATCGTCGCATATTCGGAACTGACCACGTCGATCCCGCTGCTCGATCCCGCAGTGGCGTCCAGCACCACCGTTCCGTTCTCATTATCGACCAGCTGGTATCGCGCGCGCAGCGTGCGCCTTTCGCGCGCGATCGTATCGTCGCTCAACAGGCCGTAGCCTTCGAGAGCATCGTCGAGCTTGACCTGGAGGACGTAGCGCGCCGAACCCGCCTGGCTGCCGCTTTCGGAAAGACGATCACGCAGCGCATTACGCACCAGCCAGCCGGCGCGCCCTTCAATCGGCGCGACATCGATCGAGGCTAGGCCCTGCGCTACCGCACCGTTGCCGCCGCCCGCATACATCGGCTGCAGCCCGCAGCCGGTCAGCGAGGAGAGGAAAAGCGCGGAAGCGATCAAGAACCTTGGCATCACGAAGCCTTCATAACACGCCCAGGTATAATGTTCAGAATGCGATCTTGGACATAGATGATCTTACGCGGCGCTTCCTCACCGACATGCAATCGCACTTTCGAGCTCCGCATTGCAACCGCAACGTTGGCTTGCTCGGTCTGCCCCTTGGGAACAGTGATCGTATCCCGAACCTTGCCCATCACCTGCACCGCGATGGTCACTTCGTCCTCCACCAGCAGGGCGGGATCGACCTCGGGCCAGGCGGCATCGGCGATCAGGCCTTCGCTTTGCTCGCGCCCGCCCATATCGGCCCAGGCTTCTTCCGCGAGATGCGGCATCATCGGCGAAGCAAGCAGCAGGAGCGAGCGGATCGCGGCGGAACGGCTGGCGGAGGGCGCAGCCTTCTCGACCGCGCCGGCAAGCTCGTAGATCCGCGCCACGGCCTTGTTGAAGCTGAGCGCCTCGATATCCTTGGCCACCGCATCGACCGTCTGGTGCGACTTGCGGTCGAGCGCCTTGTCCTCGCCCTCAGCGGCTGCGTCATACTGTCCGAACAGGCGCCACAGGCGCTGGACGAAGCGCCAGCAGCCTTCGATCCCGGCTTCCGACCAAGGCAGGTCGCGTTCCGGCGGGCTGTCCGACAGCATGAACCAGCGCACCGCATCCGCACCGTAGCGCGCCACGATCTCATCCGGGTCCACCACGTTCTTCTTGGACTTGGACATCTTGATCACGCGGCCGACCTCGACCGGCGCGCCATCATCCTTCAGCGTCGCACCTTCGCCCGTGCGCTGCACTTCGCCGGGGCTGAAGAAGATCGGCTGGCCGTTCGCCGGATCGATGCGCGAGTAGGTCTCATGCGTGACCATGCCCTGGGTGAACAGACTGGCGAAAGGCTCGGCAAAACCGATCTTGCCGATATGCTGGAGCGCGCGGGTCCAGAAGCGGGCGTAGAGCAGGTGCAGGATCGCATGCTCGATCCCGCCGATATACTGCTCCACCGGCAGCCAGCTTTCCGCTTCCGCCCGGTCGAACGGCTGGTCCGTCGGCTGGCTGGCGAAGCGCAGGAAATACCAGCTCGAATCGACGAACGTGTCGAGCGTGTCGGTCTCGCGCTCCGCCTTGCCGCCGCAGCCGGGGCAATCGACATGCTTCCAGGTGGGATGACGCAGTAGTGGATTTCCCGGCGTCCGGAAATCGACATCCTCGGGCAGAACGACGGGAAGCTGCGCCTTTGGCACCGGCACGACGCCGCAGGCCTCGCAATGGATGAAGGGGATCGGCGTGCCCCAATAGCGCTGGCGGGAGACGCCCCAGTCGCGCAGGCGCCACACGGTCTTGCCTTCGCCCCAGCCCTCGCTCTCGGCGCGTGCGATCACGGCGGCCTTGCCGTCGGCGACGCTCATCCCGGTGATGAAGTCCGAATTGACCATCACCCCGTCGCCGGCTTCCGCCTCGCCCGCGAAGGGCTTGTCGGCATCGGCGGCGGATGCGGCGACCACGCGCGTGATCGGCAGGCCGTATTTGGTCGCGAATTCGAAATCGCGCTGATCATGTCCCGGCACGGCCATGATCGCGCCGGTGCCGTAATCCATCAGCACGAAATTGGCGATGTAAACGGGCAGTTCCTCGCCCGGCAGCAGCGGATGCTTGCCCCGCAAGCCCGTGTCGTAGCCCAGCTTTTCGGCCGTTTCCAGCTCGGCCGCAGTCGTCCCGCCAGCACGGCACAGCTCGACGAAGGCCTGCGCTTCGGCCGAGGTCGCGGCCACGGCCTGCGCGATCGGGTGATCGGCAGCCACCGCGATGAAGCTCGCGCCGAAGATCGTATCGGGCCGCGTGGTGTAGACTTCGATCGTGTCGTCGAAATTCGCGCCCTGGAAATGAAACTGCAGGCCCTGGCTCTTGCCGATCCAGTTCTCCTGCATCACCCGGACTTTCTCGGGCCAGTTCTCCAGGCCGCCGAGCCCGTCGAGCAGGTCCTGCGCAAAATGGGTGATCTTGAGGAACCACTGGCTGAGCTTGCGCTTCTCCACCAGCGCGCCGGAACGCCAGCCGCGCCCGTCGATCACCTGTTCGTTCGCCAGAACGGTCTGATCCACCGGGTCCCAGTTGACCGCGCTTTCCTTGCGATAGACGAGACCGGCTTCGTAGAGGTCGAGGAACAGCGCCTGTTCCTGCCCGTAGTAATCGGGCTCGCAAGTCGCGATCTCGCGGCTCCAGTCGAGCGCGAAGCCCAGCCGCTTCAGCTGCGCCTTCATGTTGGCGATATTGTCGCGCGTCCAGCCGCCGGGATGGACGCCCTTCTCCATCGCGGCGTTTTCCGCCGGCATGCCGAACGCATCCCACCCCATCGGGTGAAGCACTTCGTGCCCGCGCATCTTCTTGTAGCGCGCGAGCACGTCGCCCATCGTGTAATTGCGGACATGGCCGATATGGATGCGCCCCGAGGGATAGGGGAACATCTCCAGCACATAACTCTTCGGCTTGGTGCTGGCGCTATCGGCCTTGAAGCACTGCGCCGCATCCCAGGCGCGCTGCCAGCGCTCGTCGGCCGACGAGGGATCGAAACGCTCTTCCTTCATGGTCTTTCGCTTCCGGGCATCAGCCCGAGATGGCGGAACGCCGGATATCGCGCGCCTTGGTCAGGATGATATCTTCCAGCTTCTGCACGGTTGCGGCCTTGACCGGCACTTCCACCCAGGCGCCACCGACGAGGATCTGCCGGCTGGCGGCAACCCGCAGCGCATCGGCGCGAAGATCCTGGTCGAGAATGGCGACGGATACCTTCATCCGCTCGCCCGGATTCTTCGGATTGGCGTACCAGTCGGTCACTATCACGCCGCCATTGCTGTCGGTCTGCAGCAGGGGCATGAAGGACAGGGTTTCCAGGCTGGCGCGCCAGAGATAGCTGTTGACCCCGATCGTGGTGATCTGCGCGGCGGCGAGATCGGCCTTGGGCCGGTCCTTCTTGCCGCCGCAGGCGCCGAGGCTCGCGAGCGCGGCGGTTGCCATCAGCGCGTAGGCGACGCGACGGCTCAAACTGTTCCGGGTAATGCTGGTGCCAATATCCAAGACCGTGTCCCCATATTCCTCTGACGCCGCGCAATCACGCGCCGCGGGCCGTCAGCGGCTTCTATAGACTGCCGGACGCGCGCGGCAAGTGCATGCGCGCGCATGCGGAGCGGAACCCATCTAGAAAAGCCGCCGGCTGAGCGCCTGCTGAACGAAAGGAGCCGAAAGCTGTGTGCGCAATGCAACAGGTTCGCATGAAGCGACTCTCGCCTCTGTCGGAAAGTCTTGGCAAGGGGATGTGGATAAAACTATTATTGGCAGCGTAGAAAGATATTTAGCCGGATTTCCCACGAGTCGCGGAAATTTGGGTATCAACGGGAAACGTTCCGCGTTAGAGGCATTTCCCGATTCAGGTTTGAGGGTAGTAAACAGTGTCACGGCTTAGCGAGAACAGGGTGCGCAGCGGAATTTCCGCGAAGCTCCTGCTTGCCGGCGCGGCGCTTTCGGTCGCGCTGCCCAGCGCCAGCATGGCGCTGAACGGAATCGACGGCGTGGACACCCGTCTGCGCGGCGGCTTCGGTTCCTTCACGCCCGCTTCTATCGACCCCGCGCTGGCCAAGCTCGTTTCCGGGCATGGCGCCGCGAAAGGCCTCGTGATGCGCTTTACGCCCGCAGGCGCCGCCAACCGTTCGGTGACGGTGGCCGTGCGCGTGGACGAGAAGACGGCTCGCGCGATCCAGGTTCGCGCCGCTCTGCCGGCCGCACAGAACAAGCCGGGCGCGGCGCCTGTCGCCATCACGCCGACACGGTACGATCTCGGCCTCGCGCTCGGCTATCGCAATTTCACGCCCGCGCCCGAACTGCGCAGGATCGACATGCCCGATCTGTCCGCGTTCAAGCCCGGCAAGAAGGATAATGCCGAATCCGGCCGCTTCAACGCCCGGATCGCGCTGGCGGACGGCAGCAATGTCGGTCGCGCGCCTCGCACGGCCGAAGCGATCGGCGAACAGCGCCTCGATGTCGGCGGCAGCTATCGCGTGACGCGCAATCTCGATGTCACGGCGGGCGTCCGCTATTCGCAGGAACGCGATCGCCTGGCTCCGCTGACCGACGGCACGCAGGACAGCCAGGCCGTCTATGTCGGGACCCAGTTCCGCTTCTAAAGCGGCTTCATGACAATCCGTTGCTGCGCCCCGGTTTTCGGGCTTTTTCGGCATGCCTGGCACTTTGCTCCCTTGCCGGGAATCGGCCCATTACCTAACCTCCTCCCACAAATGGCCAAAACGCCTTTGGGATAGGGGCTTCCATGGAACGTATCGCAGTCGTCACCGGCGGAACCCGCGGGATCGGGGAAGCTATCTGCATCGCGCTCAGAGCGCAGGGCCGCAAGGTCATCGCGAATTATGGCGGCGACGTCGCCAGAGCCAAGGATTTCACCGATCGCACCGGTATCCCGTCCTTCAAGTTCGATGTCGGCGATCATGACGAGACGATGGCGGGGTGCCTCCAGATCGAACGTGAGATCGGCCCGATCGACATCGTGGTGAACAATGCCGGCATCACGCGCGACGGCGTGATCCACAAGATGAGCTGGGAAGACTGGAACGAGGTCATCCGCATCAATCTCGGCGGCTGCTTCAACATGGCGAAAGCGACGTTCCCGAACATGCGGGAACGCGGCTGGGGCCGGATCGTGAATATCGGATCGTTGAACGGGCAGGCCGGGCAGTACGGCCAGGTCAATTATGCCTCGGCCAAGTCCGGCATCCACGGCTTCACCAAGGCGCTGGCGCAGGAAGGCGCGAAGTTCGGCATCACCGTCAACGCCGTCGCGCCGGGCTATGTCGATACGGACATGGTCGCCGCCGTCCCCGCACCCGTCCTGGAAAAGATCGTGGCGCGCATTCCGGTCGGCCGGCTGGGCCATGCCGACGATATCGCACGCGGCGTCGCCTTCCTGTGTTCGGACGAAGCGGCTTTCGTCACCGGATCGACGCTGTCGATCAATGGCGGCCAGCACATGTATTGAGGGGCCCATGGCCGACACCCGCATCGAAACGGACACTTTCGGCGAGGTCGCCGTCCCGGCCGACCGGCTGTGGGGCGCGCAGACCCAGCGCAGCCTGCAGAACTTCCGTATCGGCGGCGAGCGCATCCCGCTGCCGGTCGTCCATGCGCTGGGGACGATCAAGCAGGCCGCCGCGCGGGTGAATGCGCGGCTCGGCCTGCTCGATCCGAGGCTGGCGGAGGCGATCGCCGCAGCCGCGGGCGAAGTGGCGGCGGGCGCGCTCGACGATCATTTTCCGCTGGTCGTGTGGCAGACCGGATCGGGCACCCAGAGCAACATGAACGCCAACGAGGTGATCGCCAACAAGGCCAATCTCGCGCTCGGCGGCGCGCTTGGGGCCAAGCATCCCGTCCATCCCAACGACCATGTGAATATGAGCCAGTCGTCGAACGACACTTTCCCGAGCGCGATCCATATCGCGGCGGCGACAGAGGTGACGGAACGGCTGCTGCCCGCGCTCGCCGCGATGGCCGGCGAACTCGCGGCCAAGGCGCAAGGCTGGGCCGGGATCGTCAAGATCGGCCGCACCCACACCCAGGACGCCACCCCGCTGACGCTGGGCCAGGAATTCTCCGGCTATGCCCGGCAGGTGGCAGCCGGCATCGAGCGGATCGAGCTGGCGCTGCCGGGGCTCTGCCAGCTCGCCCAGGGCGGCACGGCGGTCGGCACCGGGCTCAACGCGCCCGAGGGCTTCGGCGAAGCAATCGCGCAGGAGATCGCCGGGCTGACCGGCCTGCCCTTCTCGAGCGCGCCCAACAAGTTCGAGGCGCTGGCCGCGCAGGACGCGCTGCTGTTCGCCCATGGCGCGCTCAACACGCTCGCCGCGAGCCTCTACAAGATCGCGGGGGACATCCGCCTGCTCGGCTCGGGCCCGCGTTCCGGGCTGGGCGAGCTGGCGCTGCCGGAGAACGAGCCCGGCTCCTCGATCATGCCCGGCAAGGTCAACCCCACCCAGTGCGAGGCGCTGACCCAAGTCTGCGCGCAGGTGTTCGGCAACCATGCGGCGCTGACCTTCGCCGACAGCCAGGGCCAGTTCGAACTCAACACCTACCGCCCGGTGATGGCGCAGAACTTCCTGCAATCGGCCCGGCTGCTGGCGGACGCTGCGGAGAGCTTCACCGAGCACCTGCTCAGGGGGCTCCGGCCGCGCGAGGACAATATCGCCCGCGCGCTCGAACGCTCGCTGATGCTGGTGACTGCGCTCGCCCCGACGATCGGCTACGACCAGGCGGCCGCGATCGCCAAGACCGCGCACAAGGAAGGCCTCACCCTGCGCGAGGCCGCG
Organism: uncultured Erythrobacteraceae bacterium; assembly: GCA_946482075.1. Next base: position 33,068 of record CAMLQG010000013.1, on the reverse strand, counting down.
ATCGCGAGCGGCGCGGTGAGCGCGCAGGATTACGACCGGATCGTGCGCCCCGAAAACATGCTCGGCCCCGACGGCGCGGCGTGAGCGTGCCTTACCATCCGCCGGTCAAGCGGTCGGTCGAGATCGCCGGCCACAAGACCTCGATCAGCCTCGAACCCCTCTTCTGGGAGCTGTTGAAACAAGCCGCCGACCAAGAACGCCTGCCGCTCAACGCGCTCGTGGCCCGGATCGACGCCGAACGCATCCTCGCAGAAACGCCGCCGGGACTCGCAGGCGCGATCCGCCTGTGGCTGACCGCGCGGCTGCTGCGCCGCGCGGCCCCCACGGGATGACGGGTCAGTAATTGGCCGGCGGATCGCTCGCCGGGAAGCTCTGGTCGCTTTCCTCGTCCACCTTGCCCCAGCCGTTCGGGCGATCCCGCATCGCCTTGGGTCCGGCATCGCGGACCTTGGCGAAGTTCTTGTCGGGCGTCTGGCCGGGCGCGAAGGCGGCAGCCGATCTATCGGCGTGATTCTTATGCCAATAACGATAGCCGAGATAACCGAGCGCACTGACGGCGGCCACTTGCAACAATCCCATAATACGCACTCCTTTCCTCTTCGCCCCGACAACGCGCGCGGGCAGGGAAAGGTCCGGCAGGACGGTCAGCCGTCGCCCACGCGCTCGATTTGCGCGCCGAGCAAGGCGAGCTTCTCCTCCAGTCGCTCATAGCCGCGGTCGAGGTGGTAAAGGCGATGGACCTGGGTTTCGCCCTCCGCCGCCAGACCCGCGATGACCAGGCTCATCGAGGCGCGCAGATCGGTCGCCATCACTTCCGCGCCGGTCAGATGGGGGGCGCCATGGACGATCGCGGTGCGGCCCGACGTCTCGATATGCGCGCCCATCCGATTGAGTTCCGGCACGTGCATGTAGCGGTTCTCGAAGATCGTCTCGGTCAGCACGCTGGTACCTTCCGCGCGGCAGAGAAGCGCCATGAGCTGCGCCTGCATATCCGTGGCAAAGCCGGGATAGGGCGCAGTGGACAAAGTGATCGCGCGGATCGGCCCGTCCGCATAGACATGCAGCCCGTTAGCCACCGGCTCCACCTTGACGCCCGCTTCGCGCAGCGCCTGCACCGTGGCTTCCATCTCCTCGAATTTCGCGCCCGTCAGCGTCACTTCCCCGCCGGTGATCGCCGCTGCGCAGGCATAGCTGCCCGCCTCGATCCGGTCCGCCATCACCGCATAGGTCGCACCGTGCAGCCGGGGAACGCCATGGATGGTAAGCTCCGAGCTGCCGATGCCTTCGATCTGGGCGCCCATCGCGACCAGCAGGTTGCAGAGATCGACGATCTCCGGCTCGCGCGCGGCATTGTGCAGCGTGCTTTTCCCCTTGGCGAGCACGGCGGCCATCAGCGCGTTCTCGGTCGCGCCGACGGAAACCACCGGGAAGCTGTAGCGACCGCCGGGCAGGCCGCCCTCAGGCGCGATCGCGCGGACATAGCCGGCCGCGAGCTCGATCTGCGCGCCGAGCGCTTCGAGCGCTTTCAGATGGAGGTCGATCGGGCGATTGCCGATCGCGCAGCCGCCCGGCAGGGACACGGTCGCCTCGCCCGCCCGCGCGAGCATCGGCCCGAGCACCAGGATCGAGGCCCGCATCTTCCGCACAAGATCGTAAGGCGCGGTGGTGGACGTGAGGCGGGTGGCCTGCAACGTCATCACGCGGCCGAAATCCTCCGGCCGCGCTCCGGCGATTGCGGTGGAGACGCCGAACTGGGTCATCAGATGCTGGAAGCTGTCGATATCGGCCAGGCGGGGCAGGTTGCGCAGCGTCAGCGGCTCTTCGGTGAGCAGAGCGCAGGGAAGCAGGGTGAGCGCCGCATTCTTCGCGCCGGAAACGGGAATGGTGCCGGCCAGGCGTTTCCCGCCTTCGATGATGATCTTGTCCATCGCCGTGCTTTAGCGCGATTTATGTCGCGGGCAAGCCGAGCGCTGTTGACGCCCCCCCTTCCGATTTCGTATCGCAGTGCACAATGACTGGACGCAAACCGATCAAGAAAGCCGTGTTCCCGGTCGCCGGGCTCGGCACTCGCTTCCTTCCCGCAACCAAGGCCATCCCCAAGGAATTGCTGCCGATCATCGACCGGCCGCTGATCCAGTATGCGGTGGATGAAGCGCGGGAGGCGGGGATCGAACAGATGATCTTCGTCACCGGGCGGGGCAAGACGGCGATCGTCGAGAATTTCGACATCGCCTACGAGCTCGAAACCACGATGAATGAACGCGGCAAAGACCTTTCCGTCCTTGAATCGACGCGCTTCACACCCGGCAATCTCATCACCGTGCGCCAGCAGGTGCCGATGGGGCTGGGCCATGCGATCTGGTGCGCGCGCGCCGTGGTGGGCGACGATCCCTTCGCGATCCTGCTGCCGGACGAGCTGATGGTGGGCGAGCCGGGCTGTCTCAAGCAGATGGTCGAAGCCTATGACGAAGTCGGCGGCAATCTGATCAGCGTGCTCGAAGTCCCGCATGAACAGGTGTCGAGCTATGGCGTGATCGATCCGGGCGCGGTGCCCGATACGCTGGGGGGTGCGCTGACCGAGGTCAAGGGCCTGGTGGAGAAGCCGCCGCTCGACAAGGCGCCGTCCAACAAGATCATCTCCGGCCGCTACATCCTCCAGCCCGAAGTGATGCGCACGCTGGATGGGCAGGAGAAAGGCGCGGGCGGCGAGATCCAGCTGACCGACGCGATGGCCAAGATGATCGGCACCCAGCCGTTCCACGCGGTGACCTTCGCCGGCAAGCGTTATGATTGCGGCAGCAAGCTGGGCTTCGTCGAAGCCACGCTGGCGCTCGCGCTGGAGCGCCCGGACATGGGCGAGGACGTGCGCGAGCTGATGAAGGCCATGCTCGAAGGCTGATTCTTTCACCCGTTTTGCGTCGTTTCCACGAAAGCGGGGAATGACGAAAGGTGGGGGCTCACGTTGCCCGGATAGATCCCAAAAGGAAAAGGCGCGACCTATGCCGCGCCTTTCAGCCTGAACCAGCGATGCAGGAAAACCCGGAAGGATCAGTCGCCGCCGCGGCCGCCTTCGCCACGCGCCAGGGCGAGAGCCTGCTGCGCTTCGGTCTCGACCATGTAGGGGACCGGGTTGACCGCTTCGCCCGCGACGCGGACTTCATAATGGAGATGCGGGCCGGTGGAGCGGCCGGTGGAGCCGACATAGCCGATCAGCGTGCCCTTCTTGATCACCTGGCCCGGCTTCACCGTATAGGCCGAAAGGTGGCCGTAACGCGTCTGCAAGCCGGCGCCATGTTCGATCTGGACGTAATTGCCGTAGCTGCTGAACCACTGGGCCATGCCGACCGTGCCGTCGGCCGTGGCGTAAACCGGCGTGCCGGTGGGGCCGGCGAGATCCACGCCCTTGTGAGCGCGGCGCCCGCCGAGCACGGGATGGGTCCGCATGCCGTAGTCGCTGGTCATGCGCACGCCTTCAACCGGCATGCGCGAAGGGATGGAAACTTTGACGGTGGGGCTGGCGGTACGGCCGGGAGTGTTTTCGATGGAAGTCCAGTTGGTGAAGAGTTCGCGGAAAGCGGCATCGCCTTCACCAAGCGGGGAACCCGGAGCGGCACGCTGCGGCTCGGCCGCAAGAGCGGGGGAAGCCCCCATCACCATCCAGGCTGCAAAAATGGCCGCGACTGCCGAAAGGAAGCCAGGGCTCTTCTTTTTTCCGACCACGAAAAAGTCCTTAATCCGTTACTCTCAAGCGCCGGAAACGAGTTTCCGAAGCAGTCTCTTCCGTCGGCCGAAAAGGTCGCTGGAAGATTTTTACGATCATCACGGACCCCCCCGCCATGTCGTGAGTTAAGGGATATCGGCTTCGGGTTAAGAGGCAATGGTCGCGTAGAACTCTCGCGACAGACCGGCTGCAAGACGCGCCGAGTCGTTGAATGGAGCCTTCAGCGCCCCTCTAAAGTGGCGTTTCACCAACATTTTCCACATATCCGCGCTCGGTTTGCCGCACGATGAACAGAGTGCGTCGAAATAGTTTGTGCCGATCCGGACGTGGCGAATCTCGTCGTCAAGGATTCGTTCCAGGATGCGTGCACCGCGTTCGTCGCCGGCTGCGCGCACGCGTTCCAGCGTTGCCGGCGTGACGTCGAGGCCGCGCGCTTCGAGCACCATCGGCACCACCGCCAGACGCGCCGCGACATCATGCCGCGTCTCCTCGGCCGATTCCCACAAGCCGCCATGGGCCGGCAAGGCGCCGTAGAAGCTGTCGAGCGTGCGCAGCTGGCGGGCGAGAAGACCGAAATGCATCGCTTCGTCCGCCGCGACCGACAGGAAATCGCCGACGAAATCCGGCCCCATCTCCGCGCCGAACCGCCCGGCCATGTCGAGCGCAAGATCGATCGCGACGAATTCGATATGGGCCAGCGCATGCCACAGCGCGATCCGCGCGCGGTCGGACCCGCCGCGCCCGCGCTTCTTCATCCGGTTGGGCGGGAGCAATTCGGGCCTGTCCGGCCAGGCGGGCTTGTCGGGCATCGCCACGTCGAAGCGGAAGGCAAGCGCGCCCCCGCGCCAGCCGCGCGAAACCGCGCGTGCCGCCATCGCCTTGGCATGCGGATCGGGAGTGAGCAGCGCGGCCCGAATGGCGGATGCGACGGTGGGTTGGGGACTTTGCGCAATCAAGTGCTTCTATCCATTCAATACGATCCTCCCCTGCCGGGGAAGGTGGCAGCTCGCAGGGCTGACGGAGGGGGCTCTCCCCACACGAAGTCTCTCGCATGGGGCACGCCCCCTCCACCGAGCTGGGAGGATCAATCAACCTCAAAGCGCTTTCGCCGCCTCCAGCACTTCGGCGGCGTGGTCCTTCACTTTCACCTTGCGCCAGACCCGCGCGATCCTGCCCCCGGCATCGACGAGATAGGTCGTCCGCTCCATCCCCATATAGCTGCGGCCATACATGCTCTTTTCCACCCAGATGCCCAGCGCGTCGGCAAGGCCATCGCTTTCCGCATCGCTGGCGAGAGGTGCTGTCAGCCCATGCTTGGCGATGAACTTGCCATGCTTCTTCGGGGGGTCCTTGCTGACGCCCAGCAGCGCCACGCCGGCCCTGGCGAAATCAGCCGAAAGGGCGCTGAAATCCTTGTTTTCCGTGGTGCAGCCCGGCGTATCGTCCTTGGGATAGAAGAACAGGACAAGCGGTTTGCCCTTGAAATCGGACGGCTTCACGCTGCCGCCTTCGGGCGTTTCCAGCGCGATGTCGGGAATGGCGTCACCCACGTCAGCTCGTGAACCTTTAGGGGCTTCACTCATCGTCGATCTCCAGTTTCTCGCCGAACAATCCGGTCCAGGCGGCCGCCACGCTTTGCCTTGCATCGGCGAACTCGCGCAAGAGGGCAGATTCGTCCGTACAGCCGCAAGCCCTTGCCAGCACCTGGCAGGCGGCCGGTGCCGGCATGGCGCCATCGGGCGCGAGCAGCCGCGAGGCGACGAGCAGCCGGGTCATGAATTCCTGCGCGGGCACGAGCGTGTCGGGCAGCAGTCCGGCGCCGGCAAGCTCCGCCGCGGCCGCGCCCAGATCAGGCGTGAGCCCCACATGGTCGCGCAATTGCAGATAGTGGATCATGAATTCGAGATCGACCAACCCGCCCCGGGCGAGCTTGGCGTCCAGCGGGCCCTTGCGAGGCTTGTGCTCCGCCATCTCCGCCCGCATCGTCAGCACGTCTTCCTTGAGCTTCGCCGCATCGCGGGGACGCCGCAGCACGTCCGCGATGATCCCCGCCAGTTCCACCCGCCCCGCTTCCGGTCCGTAAAGCGGCCGCGCCCGGGTGAGCGCCATGTGTTCCCAGGTCCAGGCATCCTCGCGCTGATAGCGCGCGAAGCTCGACAGGCTGACCGCGAGCGGACCCTGCGCGCCTTGCGGGCGCAACCGCGTATCGACCTCGTAAAGCGCGCCTTCGGCCGTCGGCACGCTCAACGCCGCGGTCACGCGCTGCGCCAGGCGGTTGAAATAGAGCGTGGGGCCCAGCGGACGCGCGCCGTCGGATTCACCGCTGGCTTCGCCGGTGAACAGGTAGATGAGATCGAGATCGGACGCATGGGTCAGCACCCCGCCGCCCAGCCGCCCCAACCCCAGCACGACGAGATCGACGCCTGGAACAACCCCGTGCGCTTTGGCGAATTCCTCCTGCGCGGCATCGGCCAGCACGCCCAGCGCCACTTCGGCCGTGCGCGAGAGGGCGGAGGCGATCTCCAGCGGATCATGCGCCGCATCGATCAGCTGCACGCCGAGCGCGAAGCGCAGATCGCCCACGCTGCGCCGTACCCCGTCGAGCAGGCTCTGGTAATCGCCTTCGCGCTCGCTCATCGCCATGCGCGCCCGGAGCGCATCGACCGGGCCCGGCAGGTCGAGCGCGCTTGCGTCGATCAGCGCATCCAGCAGGTCGGACCGCCGCGTCAGCTCGTCCGCCAGCGGCGGGGCAAGCGTGAGGACGCGCAACAGCTGTTCGAGCAGGGCGGGTCGCGCTTCCAGCAGGCGGAACAGGTTCACTGCGCTGGGCAGGCCGATCAGGAAGGTTTCCCAGCGGACGAAAGCGCGTTCAGGATCGGGCGCGGAAGAGAGCGCTTTCAGGAGCGCGGGCAGGATCGCCTCGAACGCCGCGCGCGCCGCTTCGCTGCGCAAGGCCCGCACGCGGCCATCGGACCATTTGGCGATCCGATCGGACAATTCGGCAGGCTTGGCGAACTCGAATCCGTCGAATTCCTTCGAAAGCGCACCTCCCAGGGCGACGGCCGGAGCGACCGCGGGCGCACGCGCGAATTCGGCGGTCTGTTCCAGCAGCGCATCGAACCGCCCGGCGACCACTTCGGTCACCGCCGTGATCTCGTCCACCAGCGCCTGTGCGCTGGAGAGACCGTGGAGCGCCGCGACATTCTCCAGCGCCGCCGGATCGGACGGGAGAGCATGGGTCTGCTGGTCCGCGACCATCTGCAGGCGATGCTCGAACAGCCGCAGCCGGTCATAGGCCTCGCCCAGCGCGCGGGCATCCTCGGGCGTGATGATGCCTTCCACCGCCAGCGCATCGAGCGCCGGGCGCGTGCCGCGCAAGCGCAGCGCGGGCCGCCGGCCCCCATGGATCAGCTGGTGCGTCTGGGCGAAGAACTCGACTTCGCGAATGCCGCCGCGCCCGCGCTTCAGCTCGAAACCGGGGCCCGGCACGTCGCGCCCGCGATGATGCGCGCGGATTCGCGCGGTCAGCCGGCCGATCTCGGCGATCGCTCCGAAATCGAGGCTCTTGCGCCAGACGAACGGCCGGATCGCGGCCAGGAACTCCTTGCCTGCCGCGACATCGCCCGCGGCCGAGCGGGCGCGGATGAAAGCCGCGCGTTCCCAGGCGAGAGCGGAGGATTCGTAATGGGTCAGCGCCGCGTCGAAGGAAATGGCGAGCGGGGAGACTTCCGATGCCGGGCGCAGCCGCAGGTCGACGCGGAAGACATAGCCTTCCGCGTCGACATGGCTGAGGGTTTCCACCACGCTGCGCGCGACGCGCTGGGCGGCTTCGGCGGCTTCCTCGCGCTCGCGATGCGGCAGGCGGACGGGATCGTAAAGCAGGATCGGATCGATGTCGGAGCTGTAGTTCAGTTCCCCCGCCCCATGCTTGCCCAGCGCCAGCGCGACGAAGCCCTGCGGATCGGCTTCGGGCATGCGCTTGCGGATCGCGTCTGCGATGGCCGCGTCGAGCGCGCGATCCGCAAAGGCGCTGAGTTCGGTCATCACCGTGGCGAGCGGGACGGCGCCCGCGAGATCACCGATGGCGAGCGCGAGCGCGATCGCCAGCCGCTCGCGCCGCAGGGCCGAGCCGACGCTTTCCGCGCTGTCGCCGGCAGTGCGGGTGCAGTCAAGCGCCGCCTCCCAATTCCCCGCCGCCAGCAGGCCGGCCAGTTCGGGCTGGCGTTCCAGGCCCATCGCCAGGAACGGTGCATGATCCTGTGCGCGGGCGATGGCTCCGGTCCAGTCGGGGGCTTTGGTCATGGGTTCTTGCCTGCCTGTCCCCGGCGTGGAGGGCAAGCGCCTTATAGCCCCCTCCTCTTCAGGGAAGGGGAGAGACGGTTGACCGAAATTTGGCCGATCGCTTGTCGCGGGATCATAGCTCTGACACTGTGCGTTACCGCCTGTTCCTTCCGTCAGAATGGCTTCCGCTTCGATGATCCGCCCGCTCCTCGCTACTGCCCTGCTGCTGGCCGGCTCGCTCGCTTCCGCAGCCCCGCCGGATATCCCGACCATCGCGCCCGGCCGGATCGACATCGAAGTGATGAAGGACGTCACCCGTACGCTTTCCTCCGATGCGTTCGAAGGCCGCGCGCCGGGCACGCCGGGCGAGGAGAAGACGCTGGCCTATCTCGCGAAGGAATTCGCCGCCGCCGGCCTCACTCCGGGCGGCAGCAAAGGCAGCTGGTTCCAGGACGTGCCGCTCATGGAGATCACCGGCAGCGGGTTCGAGCCGCTGCTGATCCGCAGGCGGGACCGGTCGGACCCCGATGGCGACGGCGACGGCGCGATGCGCTTCAATTTCGGGCCGGACTGGGTCGGCGTCACGTTCCGGCCGCAGAAGCGGGTGGAACTGCGCGACAGCGAGCTGGTCTTCGTCGGCTACGGCATCGTCGCGCCCGAGAAGGGGTGGAACGACTATGCCGGGATCGACATGAAGGGGAAGACGGCGGTCATTCTCGTCAACGATCCCGATTATGCGGCGAAAGGCACCAAGGGCCCCTTCGGCGGCCGGGCGATGACCTATTACGGGCGCTGGACCTACAAGTTCGAGGAAGCCGCCAAGCAGGGCGCGGCCGCCGCGCTGATCGTGCATGACACCTATCCCGCCGCCTATGGCTGGAGCGTGGTCGAATCCGGGTGGAGCGGACCGCAGATCGTGGCCGGCGGGAAGGAGGAGAGCGCCAAGGGCCCGCTGATCAACGGCTGGGTGCAGAAGGAAGTCGCCGGCCGCATCCTGGCCGCGGCCGGCAAGGATGCGGGCGCGCTCATGCAATCGGCGCAACAGGCGGGCTTCAAGCCGGTGCCGCTCGGGCTGACCGTGTCCACTGGCTTCGACAACGCGGTCCGCCGCTTCAGCTCGAGGAACGTGATCGGCCTTCTGCCGGGGACCCGCCGGCCGGAGGAATATGTCCTCTACACCGCGCATTGGGACCATCTCGGCCGCTGTCCGGCGGACAAGAGCGGCGATGCGATCTGCAACGGTGCGATCGACAACGCCACCGGCACGGCCGCGCTCGTCGCATTGGCGAAAGCCCAGAAAGCGGCCGGCGCGCCCGCGCGCAGCATCCTGTTCCTGGCGCTGACGGCGGAGGAATCGGGCCTCCTGGGCGCGGACTATTATGCGGCGCACCCGCTCTATCCGCTGAACCGCACGGTTGGCGGCGTGAATATGGACGCGCTGTCGCTCGCCGGCCCGGCGCGCGACGTCACCGTGGTAGGCGGCGGCAAGTCGGACCTCGATCCCTATCTCGCCGCAGCCTTGAAGGCCGAGAAGCGCCGCGCCAGCCCCGACCGCTCGCCGGAGAAAGGCTATTATTACCGCTCGGACCACTTCGCCTTCGCCAAGCGCGGCGTGCCGATGTTCAATGTCGATGGCGGGCAGGATCTAGTCAAAGGCGGCCGCAAGGCAGGCAAGGCCTGGGCGGACGACTACACCACCAACCGCTACCACCAGCCGGGCGACGAATACGATCCCGCCTGGGACTGGTCGGGCGTGGCGCGCGATCTCCAGCTCTACTACCGCCTCGGCCGGATGCTGGCGGAAACCGGCGCCTGGCCCAACTGGATGCCGGGCGACGAATTCCGCCGCATCCGCGACGAGAGCTGCGGCAGACCCGGCGGGGGCTGCTAGTCCTTCAGCGCCCCTTCCACACCGGATCGCGCTTCTCGAAGAAGGCGCGCGGGCCTTCCTGGGCATCTTCGGTGGCGAAGACTCCCGCGCCGATCTCGTCCTCCATCCGATAGGCTTCCTCGATCGAGCCCACCGCCATGCTGTGCAGCGCGCTCTTCTTCGTGGCCTGCACGGAAAGCGGCGCGTTCTTCGCGATCTCTGCCGCCCATTCGCGCGCGGTCGCCATCAGCTCTTCCGGCTCCACCACCAGGTTGACGAGGCCGAGCTGCAGCGCGCGTTCGGCCGAAGTGGGCCGCGCCATCAGCAGCAGTTCCATCGCCGCAGGCCAGGGCAGCTGGCGCGGATAGCGCACGGTGGAGCCGCCCCCGGCGAACAGCCCGCGCTTGGGTTCGGAAATGTTGAACACCGCATTGGTGCTGGCGATGCGGATATCCGTGCCGCCGAGCAGCTCCATCCCGCCCGCCCAGCAATGGCCGTTCACCGCCGCGATGATCGGCTTGTAGATATCGAAGCCCTTCAGAGTGAAGAAGCGCGTGCCGTTGCGGGTGATCTTGTCCAGTGTTTCGGAATGCCCGTTATTCGCCGCCTGTTCCTTCGCGATCTGCGCCATGTCGTTGAGATCGCCGCCGGCGCAGAACGCGTCCTTCACCCCGGTGACGATCGCCACGCGCGCATCGTCATCTTCATCGAACCGTTCCCATGCGTCGATCATCTGGACCGAATGTTCGACATCGAAGCAATTGCGCCGTTCATAGCGGTCGATGGTGATGGTGACGATGTGGTCCTGTTTCTCGTAATGAATTGGCATCTGGGTCTCCGTCCGTGCATCGCACTGTGGCGTGGCCATTCGCGCCTGTCGAACCTTTCCGCAACCCGTCGCGAGAAGCATTGCGACATCTCGGCACGTGGGATAGCGCACCGTCATGAGCGCGTATCGCATGCCCCCCGAATGGCATCCGCAGGACTGGCTGTGGATCGGCTTCCCGCACGACGATTACGAATGGCTGGGGCTGATGCCTCATGCGCAGGAACAGATCGCCGGCTTCGCCAATGCCGTGGCCGAAAGCGGGCAGGAAGTGCGCCTGGTGGTGCGCAATGCGGCGAACACGGAACGCGCACTCCGGCTGGTGAGCAGCGCGGTCAAGCTGGTGCGCCACAATTACGGCGATATCTGGCTGCGCGACACCGGACCGCTCGTGATGACGAACGGCAGGGGCAAGCGCCTCGCCCGCCGGTTCAGCTTCAACGGCTGGGGCGGCAAATACATCATGGCGGGCGACGAGACGATCGGCTTCGACCTCGCGCGCGAGGCCGGCCTTTCGGTGGAGAAGGGCGCCTGGATCCTGGAAGGCGGCGCCATCGACGGCGACGGCGCGGGACTGGTGGTCACCACCGAGCAATGCCTGCTCAATGCGAACCGCAATCCGAACCTCGGCAAGGACAATATCGAACGCCGGCTGATCGAGGATCTGGGCTTCACGCGCGTGCTGTGGCTGGGTGACGGGCTGCTGAACGATCACACCGATGGCCATGTCGACAACCTCGCCCGCTTCGTCGGCCCGAACGAGCTCGCCCTGCCCTTCGCCAGCGGCGAGGACGATCCCAACGCAGCGGTCTATGCCGATGCCCGCGCCCGCGCCGCCGATTTCGGCGTGACGATCCGCGACATCCCCTCGCCCGGCCTCGTCAAGCGCGGCAATCTGGTCGAGCCGGCGAGTTACATGAACTTCGCGATCACCAGCAGGCTGGTGGTGGTGCCGACTTTCGGCGTGGCGAAAGATGCCGATGGCGTGGCGGCGGTGGCCGCCTGCTTCCCCGACCGCGAGACGATCGGCCTGCCGGCCGAAATGGTGCTGGCCGGCGGCGGCGGCTTCCACTGTGCGAGCCAGCAGATGCCGCACGGGTATTGATAAGGGGAACCGTTCGTCCTGAGCTTGTCGAAGGACCGCTTTTTCCTTTTGATGTCGCAAGAAGTGAAGAACGGCCGTTGTGCTTCGCACAGCTTCGCTTCCGACAAGCTCAGGGCGAACGGAAGTAGGAATTGGGGCCGTCCATGTGACACCCGGACGACGCTTCACCCCGTTCGCCCCACGGCCAGCCCGATCGGCGGGGCCGCGGCTCTTCCCCATCCACTAAATCCGGTTATCCGCTGCTTTCAGAACACTTTCGGAGCAGCGCGACACCCATGGCCATGCCGCAACCCTATCGGCCCCTTCCTGCAGGCGGATCGAGCGTTTCATCCGTGGCCTTCGGGAAGAGCCTGCAACTCACCCGCGCCAGCACCATGGCATTGACTCGGCTGCAACTCGCGCTGACCCGCGCGGACAAGCACCAGGCGCGCGTGGCGATGGATTGCCTGCTCGATATCGACGCGGAACTCGAAGGCTTCGTCGCCGATCTCTCCATCCCGCAGGAGCTGGACGATCCCGACTGGCAATCGATCAGCGAACATCTGAAAGCGCTGAAGACCGCGATCGCGTTCGAGAAGCTGGTGCTGGCGGGCGAGATATCCGGACCCGCGCTGGTGGGTGCCGAAGCATCGCCCCAGATGGCCGCGCCTGTCCCACCTGCACCGGTCGAATGGCCGGTGACGGAACCGGCGAATGACGCACCATCGGAATACCGCGCAGTCGATATCGGTCGCTGGCTGACGCCTGCCTTGGCGCTGCTGGCGATGTTGGTGATCGGCGGGATGGCCTTCGTCGCCTATGCGCTGCTGTGATAAGGCGACTTCCGAACGGGGATTGGGCTCGGTTTTTACCTTTCGGTAACCACCGCCGGCGCAAAATGGGCGCATGGCACGAGTCTTCGCTTCTACCCGGCCCATCGAACTTGCCCGCGCAATGATCGTGTGCGGCTGCGCGCTGGCGCTGATCATCGCCGGCCAGGCGCTGCCTTTCTGACATTTTCCGTCATTGCGAGCGCAGCGAAGCAAGCCAGAGCGGATCGCGTGTTGCTCTGGATTGCCGCGGAACCTTCGGTTCCTCGCAATGACGACTAACGCAAATCCGGCGGCGCAGCACCGGCCTTCAGCATCGCGATCGCATCGTCCAGCGCCATGAGCTGCTGCTGCTGCTCGCCCAGCGTACGGACGGCGACCGTGCCTTCCTCCGCCTCCCGCTTGCCGACCACCAGCAGATGCGGGACTTTCGCCACCGAATGTTCGCGCACCTTGTAGTTGATCTTCTCGTTGCGCAGGTCCGTCTCCACCCGGATGCCGGACGCCTTGAGCTTCGCTTCCACTTCGCGCGCATAATCGTCGGCATCCGACACGATCGTCGCGACCACCGCCTGCACCGGCGCGAGCCAAAGCGGCATGCGGCCGGCGAAATGCTCGATCAGGATGCCGATGAAGCGTTCGTACGACCCGAAGATCGCGCGGTGCAACATCACCGGACGATGCTTGTCGCCATCTTCGGCGACATAGCTCGCATCGAGGCGTTCGGGCAGCACGCGGTCGGACTGGATCGTGCCGACCTGCCAGGTGCGCCCGATCGCGTCGGTCAGGTGCCATTCGAGCTTGGGCGCATAGAAGGCACCTTCGCCGGGCAGTTCTTCCCAGCCATATTCTTCCGTGTTGAGGCCGGCCGCCGCAACCGCGTCGCGCAGTTCGGTTTCGGCCTGGTCCCACATTTCTTCCGTGCCGAAGCGCTTTTCGGGACGGAGCGCGAGCTTGATCGAATAGCTTTCGAAACCGAGATCCTTGTAGATCCGGTCCGCCAGCGCACAGAAGGCGCGGACTTCCTCCACGATCTGGTCCTCGCGGCAGAAGATATGCGCATCGTCCTGCGTGAACTGGCGCACGCGCATCAGCCCGTGCAGCGCGCCATGCGGTTCGTTGCGGTGGCAGCAGCCGTTCTCGTAGATGCGCAGCGGTAGGTCGCGATAGGACTTGATGCCCTGGCGGAAGATCAGGACATGCGCCGGGCAGTTCATCGGCTTCAGCGCCATCCAGTCCGCATCGTTGGAGACGAGCGGACCTTCCTCTTCCACGTTGGGCACTTCGTCGGGGATGACGAACATGTTCTCGCGATACTTGCCCCAATGGCCGGACTGCTCCCACTGGCGCGCGTCCATCACCTGCGGCGTCTTCACTTCCTGATAGCCCGCACCGTCGATCGCGCGGCGCATATAGGCTTCGAGCTCGCGCCAGATCAGGTAGCCCTTGGGATGCCAGAACACGCTGCCATGCGCTTCCTGCTGGAGGTGGAACAGGTCCATCTCCTGGCCGAGCTTGCGGTGGTCGCGCTTGGCGGCTTCCTCCAGCCGGTGAAGATGGTCCTCCAACTGCTTCCTGTTGAGCCAGCCGGTGCCGTAGATGCGGCTCAGCATCGCGTTCTTCTGGTCGCCGCGCCAATAGGCGCCCGACACGCGCGTCAGCTTGAAAGCTGCCGGGTCGAGCTTGCCGGTGGAAGGCAGATGCGGGCCGCGGCACATGTCATACCAGTCCGAACCGGAATGATAGATCGTCAGCTCCTCGCCCGGCGGGAGTTCGGCCGCCCATTCGGCCTTGAAGGCCTCGCCCGTTGCACGCCACCTGGCAATCAGGGCGTCACGATCGACCACCTCGCGCGTGAGCTTCTTGTCGGCCGCGATGATGCGGCGCATCTCGGCCTCGATCGCGGGCAGGTCCTCTTCCGTGAACGCGCGCTCTTTCGGCGCGAAATCGTAATAGAAGCCGTCATCCGTGGCCGGACCGAAAGTGATCTGCGTGCCGGGAAAGAGCGACTGCACCGCTTCGGCCAGCACATGGGCATAATCGTGGCGCGCGAGTTCCAGCGCGTCCGCCTCGTCGCGCGACGTGATCAGGGCCAGCTGCGCATCGCCTTCGAACGGCCGGTCGAGATCGCGCACTTCGCCATCCACCCGCGCGGCCAGCGCGGCCTTGGCAAGTCCCGGCCCGATCGCGGCGGCGACATCGCCCGGTGTCGAGCCGACCGGCATTTCGCGCACGGAACCGTCGGGCAGGCTGATCTTCAGAACTTCACTCATCGAAACGACTTTCCTGACTCTCCCGCGCGCTTAAGCAGAAAGAGCGGCGCTCAGGAAGGGGCGGCGTCGATGGGAGCGCATCATTCCTTTTCATCATTCCAGCGAAAGCAGGAATCCAGTTCGAAGGTTGCCGTGGATTCCCGCTTTCGTGGGAATGACGAGGAAAGATTGGCCTCTAGCCTTCCGAGAAGCGGTTCACCCCTGCCAGCGCGGTCATCCGGTGCGTGCCGGAAAGCAGAGTGGAGCGCTGGCGGATCGTGTCCATGAAGCGCCATTCGCCCGTGACCCTGGCGGGCGTCAGTTCCAGCGCGACATAGCCGCGGCGCGAAGTATCCACCCATTTGAGCTGCGTATTACGCGCGATCATCGCCTTGGCGAGCACATCGGGCGCGGCGTAGCTGGCCCAGCTTTCCGCACCGGGCGACGTCACGCTTTGCCCGGCGAATTCCACGCCAGCCGGCTTGCCGCCCTGGTCGAGGTCGAACGCCCAGCCATTGTGGCTGTCGCCCGACAGCACCACGAGATTGGCCTGCGCCTCCCGCGCGGCGGACAGCAGCCGGCTCCGCGCGGCGGGGTAGCCGTCCCAGCCGTCCATGCTGCCGGGCAGATTGTTCCTGCTGGCCGCCAGCCCCGCCTTGAAGCGCGCCTTCGCCGCTTCCGGCATGCTGTCCGCGAGACCGCCGGCAAGGTCGGTCGGCATGGCGAGAGCGCCCATGATCACCTGCTGGGCGAGAACCTGCCAGCGCCGGCCGGACCGCGCCGAATCCCGGAGGCCGGATGCCAGCCACTGCTCCTGCGTCTGACCCAGCACCGTGCGCGCGGGATCGGCCCACGTGCCTTCCCGGAAAGCGGCGAAGGCGCGGTCGACTTCGCCCGCATCCGCCTCGCCCGCGAGCTTCGGCAGCTCGAGCTGCCTGTCGCGCGCGGTCAGCCGCGTCTCCAGCTTGAACAGGGTGGCGAGGCTGCCGATGTCGTAGCGCGTCCAATATTCCTCGTCGCTGACCGGCAGCCATTCGCGATAGGCGCGGATCGCGGCGGTTTTGCGCAGGCCCCATTCGCCTTCGCTGTCGGGCTGGTGGTTCTGCGCGCCGTCGCGCCAGCTGTCATTGCTGCTTTCGTGATCGTCCCAGCCGGAGATCATCGGATAGAGCTGGTGCAGCCGTTGGAGATCGGGATCGCGGCGATAGGTGGCGTAGCGCAGGCGATAATCGGCCAGCGTCACGATCTCGTTCGGCGGCGAAAGGATGCGCCCGGCCAGCACCTTGTCCGCCGCCGGATAGGCGCCCTGGGGATATTCGTAGATATAATCGCCGACATGGATGGCGAGGTCGAAATCGCCCTGCTCCGCCGCATGGCCATAGGCGTTGAACAGGCCGAAGCCGTAATTGGAGCAGGAAAACAGCGCGATGCGGAAGCTGTCCACCGCGCCATCGGGCAGCGTGCGCGTGCGGCCGATGGACGAGATCGCACCATCGGGTGCGATGAAGCGGTAATAATACCAGCGGCCCGCTTGCAGCCCGGTAGCGACAGCTTTGGCGCACCAGTCCCGCTCGGGCCCGGCCAGCGCTTCGCCCCCGCTGGCGACCGCGTTGAAAGCGATATCTTTCGCCACTTCGTAGCGCAGCTTTTCCGCGGCTCCCGTGCCGACATAGCGGGTCCACAGCAGCACCCGGTCCGGCCCCGGTTCCCCGCTCGCGACATTATGCGTGAAGCCGGTGCCGAAGCTCGCGGCGCTGAGCGGCGTGGCAAATGTGGCGAGGCCCGCCGCACCGCCGATGAAGAAGCCGCGCCGGTCGGTCCGGAAGGAATCGCGTGAGATCATGGACGGGCAAGCTAAGTCGCAAATATGACAATTTACGAGCGGGCCATCGATCATCATTCAAAAACCTGTTCGTCCCGAGCTTGTCGAAGGACCGTTCTTCATTTCAATTGGCGGCTAAAGGGAAAAGCTGCCCTTCGACAAGCTCAGGGCGAACGGTCCGGGATATCCTCTCCTCACCACGACTTGCCGATCCCCACCCCGATGGCCATGTTGCGCAGCGATGAGCGACACCCAAATCCACGCCATGCCCGACGGCCGCAGCATCGCCTACCGCCTGGCGAAGGGCGAAGGGCCCGCGCTGGTCTTCCTGCCGGGCTACATGTCCGACATGGCGGGCGGGAAGGCCTGCGCCGTGTTCGACTGGGCGCGTGAGAGCGGCCATGCCGCGCTGCTGCTCGACTATTCGGGCTGCGGGGAAAGCGCGGGCGAATTCGCGGACGGCACGCTGTCGCGCTGGCGGGAGGAAGTAATCGCGCTGATCGACGCCTGTCTGCCCGGCCTGCCCATCATCTTGATCGGTTCTTCCATGGGGGGTTGGCTGATGCAGTTGGTCGCGCTGGATCTGGGCCCGCGCGCCGCCGGGCTCATCGGCATTGCCGCCGCGCCCGACTTCACCGACTGGGGCCTGACGGCGGAACAGAAGGCGGAGCTGGAAACCGGCCGCACGATCCTGGAAGACAACGCCTATGGGTCGGAGCCGACGCCGACCCATCCCGGCCTCTATCGCGACGCGCTTGCCCTGCGCCTGCTGGACGAGCCGGTGATCCCGATCGATTGTCCGGTCAGGCTGCTCCATGGCCAGGCCGATCCGGACGTGCCGTGGGAATTGAGCATGCGGATCGCGGCGGCGCTGCGTTCAGACGACGTGCAGGTCACGCTGATCAAGGACGGCGATCATCGGCTCTCGCGCGATGAGGATATCGCGCTGCTGCTGCGCACCGTGGCGGCGCTGGCCAAGGACATCGCCCGATGATCACCTCGCTTCTCCTTCCCTTGCTTGCCCAAGCGGCCGCAACCCCGGTGGACGTGGCCCCGCCCGCGCCGCTGCCGACCCGTTCCCAGCCCCGCACGCTGGAGGAGGATCGCCTCACCGCCTGCCTCAAGCAGGCGCGCGAGAGCACTACGGTGGCAATCGACACCGCGCAGAAATGGATCATCGAAGCGAAGCCGCCGGAAAGCGCGTCCGCCCAGCAATGCCTCGGCGTGGCGCTGACGGCAGACGGCGTGTGGGGCCCCGCCGAAACGGCCTTCATCGCCGCGCGCGATGCGCTGGCGCCGGCGGAGACCGCGCGGCGCGCCAAGCTCGGCTCGATGGCCGGCAATGCCGCGATCGCCGACGGCCGCCCGGCCGATGCCTTGCCCACGCTCGACAAAGCGACGAGCGAGGCCAATGCGGCCGGGGACGCGAAGACCGGCGGCGAGATCGCGATCGACCGGGCCCGCGCCTTGGTGGCGCTGGGCCGGACCGGCGAAGCGTCCCAGGCGCTCGCAACCGCCCGGCGCGACGCCTCGCAGGATTCGGACGCCTGGCTGCTGTCGGCCACGCTGGCGCGGCGGCAGAACGATCTCGCCTCCGCGCAGACCTATATCGAAACCGCCGCGCGCCTGCGCCCGGTCGATCTCCAGATCGGGCTCGAAGCGGGCGTGATCGCCATGCTGTCGGGTCGCGAGGATGCCGCGCGCAAGAGCTGGCAATCGGTGGTCGATGCCGATGCGGCCAGCGAGCCCGGCAGGATCGCCCGTTCCTATCTCGACCAGTTGGGGAAGCCATGATCCCGATTTCCGTCCTCGACCTCGCGCCCGTTTCCGAAGGCAGCGGCCCTGTCGAAGCCATGGCCGCCACAGCCGAACTGGCGCGCACGGCCGAGCAGGCGGGCTATCATCGCTTCTGGATCGCGGAACACCACGCGATGCCCGGCATTTCCGGCGGCGCGACCTCGGTCGTGCTGGCCCATGTCGGCCACGCGACGTCCACCATCCGCATCGGCGCGGGCGGGATCATGCTGCCCAACCACAATCCCTTCGTGATCGCGGAGCAGTTCGGCACGCTCGACGCGCTGTTCCCCGGCCGCGTGGACCTGGGCCTGGGCCGCGCGCCCGGTGCGGATTCGCGCATCGCGCACGCCATGCGCAAGGATATCGGCCGGGCATCGGAATTCTTCCCGCAGGACGTGGCCGATCTGCGCGGCTATTTCGCCGCCGATCCCGCCATGCCGATGAAGCCGACGCCGGGCTATGGCGCGGATGTGGAGATGTGGGTGCTGGGCTCCAGCCTGTTCGGCGCGCAGCTCGCCGCGGCTTTCGGCATGCCGTTCGCTTTCGCTTCCCATTTCGCGCCCGACCAGCTCGACCAGGCGCTGATGATCTATCGCCAGCAGTTCAAGCCTTCGCCCGCGCTCGACAAGCCGCATGTGATGGTGGCGATGAACGTGTTCACGGCGGAGAACGACCGCGATGCGCGCACCATGGCGTCTTCGCAGGAACAGATGTTCGTCGCGATCCGCACCGGTCAGACACACAAGGTGCAGCCGCCCATCGTGGATTATCGCGCCGGCCTCCCCATATCCGCACAGGCGATGCTGGACCATGTGTGGGAAGCGAGCGCGGTGGGAAGTCCGGAAACGGTGCGTGCCGCGGTGGGCCGTTTCATCGAACGGACGCATGCGGACGAGCTGATCATTTCCGGCGCGACTTACGATCCTGCCGCAAGAAGACAGTCGCTCGTCTTGACGATGGAAGCGCTTTCGGGCTGATGCGTCCGCGCATAACAACACCCCTTGGGACGATTCCGCGAAAGCAGGCTGAATGAGCAAATTTGATGTCGTGATCGTGGGTGCGGGGCATGGCGGGGCACAGGCCGCCGTGGCGCTGCGCCAGAACAAGTTCGAAGGCTCGATCCTGATGATCGGCCGCGACAGCGAGCCGCCTTACGAGCGGCCGCCGCTTTCCAAGGAATATCTCGCGCGCGAGAAGGAGTTCGACCGGCTCTACATCCGCCCGCCCCATTTCTGGGGAGAGAAGGGCGTTGAGCTGCGGCTGGGTTCGATGGTGGTCAAGGTCGATCCCCAGGCGCACCTGCTGACGCTGGCCGATGGCGACACGATCGAATATGGCAAGCTGATCTGGGCGACGGGCGGCGATCCGCGCCGGATGGCCTGCAGCGGCGCCGATCTTGCAGGCATCCACGGCGTGCGCGACCGGGCCGATGCCGACCGGATGATGGCCGAGCTGGACGCGGGCGCGAAGAAGGTGGTCGTTATCGGCGGCGGCTATATCGGGTTGGAAGCGGCGGCCGTGCTCACCAAGCTCGGCTGCCATGTCACCGTGCTGGAAGCGCTCCCCCGCGTGCTGGCGCGCGTCGCGGGCGAGCAGCTGTCCGATTTCTACCAGCAGGAGCATATCTCCCACGGCGTGGACCTCCGCCTCGAAGCCAAGGTCGATTGCCTGCTGGGCGAAGACGGCAAGGTCACCGGCGTGCGGATGGAGGATGGCGAAGTGATCGCCGCCGATATGGTCGTGGTGGGCATCGGCATCGTGCCGGCCGTGGCTCCGCTGATCGAAGCGGGCGCGGCGGGCGCCAATGGCGTCGATGTCGACGAATATTGCCGCACCTCGCTGCCCGACATCTATGCGATCGGCGATTGCGCCGCCCATGCGAACGACTTCGCCGCAGGTGCTGTGATCCGCCTCGAATCGGTCCAGAACGCCAACGACATGGCCAACACCGTGGCCAAGGGCATCATGGGGGAAGAGGTGGTCTATCACGCCTTCCCGTGGTTCTGGTCCAACCAGTACGATCTCAAGCTGCAGACGGCGGGCCTGTCCATCGGGCATGACGCCGCCGTGCTGCGCGGCGATCCGGCCACGCGCAGCTTCTCGGTGATCTATCTGAAGAACGGCGCGGTGATCGCGCTCGACTGCGTCAATGCGGTGAAGGACTATGTCCAGGGCCGCAAGCTGGTGGAAGCCAAGGCAGTGATCGAGCCGGAGCGGCTGGCGGATACGTCGGTGCTGTTGAAGGAGATGCTGTAGCGTCAGGTGCCCGCGGAGTTCAACTCGCCCAGCGCCCACTGCGCGGCCTCGGCGACGGTGGGATCGGGATCTCCACATAGCTGCCGCACCTGTTCCGCCAGCGCCGGCATGCCGCTGTTCCCCGCCGCGATCAGGCAATTGCGGATGAAGCGATCGCGCCCGATCCGCTTGATCGGCGATCCGGCAAAGAGCTGGCGGAAGCCCGCATCGTCCAGAGTCAACAGCTCCGACAGGCGCGGTGCCGCCAGTTCCGCGCGCGGCAGGAAGGCGCGATGGCGCGAGGCCTGGTCGGCGAACTTGTTCCATGGGCAGACCGCCAGGCAATCGTCGCAACCATAGATGCGGTTGCCGATCGCCTTGCGGAATTCCACCGGGATCGAACCCTTGTGCTCGATCGTCAGATAGCTGATGCAGCGCCGCGCATCCAGCCGATAGGGCGCGGGGAAAGCGTCGGTCGGACAGGCATCCTGGCAGGCACGGCAGGACCCGCAGCGATCATCATGTCCTTCGTCCGGTACGAAAGGCAGCTCGCAATAGATCGCTCCCAGGAACATCCAGCTGCCATGTTCCCGGCTGACCAGATTGGTGTGCTTGCCTTGCCAGCCGATCCCGGCCGCCTGGCCCAGCGGCTTCTCCATCACCGGCGCGGTATCGACGAAGACCTTGAGCCGCGCTTCACCCAGCCCTTCTCGCGCGGCTTCCGCCACCAGCCAGCGGGCAAGCGCCTTGAGCGCCTTCTTCACCGTGTCGTGATAGTCCCCACCTTGGGCATAGACGGAGACCCGCCCATGCGTGCTCTTGCCGGCAAGCGCGAGGGGATCGCTGGCCGGCGCATAGCTCATGCCCAGCGCGATGACGCTCTTCGCCTCGGGCCACATCGAATGGGGGCCCTGGCGCACCTCGGCCCGGCTTTCCATCCAGCCCATCGATCCGTGGAAGCCGGCCGAAAGCCATTCCTTCAGCCGCGCGGCGCGCACGGGATCGTCGCTCGCGGGTGCGAAGCCGATCGCGGCGAAGCCCAGCCGCGCCGCTTCTTCCCGCAGCCTTTCCTGCAATCCGATAATGGCCGCGCCGTTAACCAAACTTCCTGTTGCTCCTCTTCACACGCGGCAGTTAACTCAAGATGATGAAGATCGAGCTAGGTGATCATCCATTGATCGACAATATGCCAGCACCGCTTGCCGTGGAGGCCCGCGGGCTCGTCAAGCGTTTCGACGGCACGCTGGCAGTGGACGGGGTGGATCTGGCGATCCCGCAAGGCGCGATCTACGGAATCCTCGGCCCCAATGGCGCGGGCAAGACCACCACGCTGCGCATGCTGCTGGGCATCATCGACCCGGATAAAGGCACGCGGCGCGTGCTGGGGCATGAGCGGCCGCAGGATATCACACGGCTGATCGGCTACCTGCCGGAGGAACGCGGGCTCTATCCCTCGATGAAAGCCGTCGAAGCGATCGCTTTCATGGGCGCGCTGCGGGGGCTTTCACTGGAGGAAGGCCGTAAGCGCGGGCGCGAACTGCTCGAGAATCACGGGCTGGGCCACGCAGCGGACCGCCAGATCCGCCAGCTTTCCAAGGGTATGGCGCAGACCGTGCAGCTGCTCGGCACGCTGGTCCATCATCCGCGCCTCGTGGTGTTCGACGAGCCTTTCTCGGGCCTCGACGCGCTGAACCAGGGCAAGCTCGAACGCATGATCCGCGAGTTGGCGGCGAACGGCACCACGGTGATCTTCTCCACCCATGTGATCGCCCATGCGGAACGGCTGTGCGAGGGCATCGCCATCATCGCGGGCGGCAAGGTTCCGTTCGCGGGCGGGGTGGACGAAGCGCGTGACCGCATCCGTGCGCAGGTGCGGCTGGAAACACAGGCCGGCGACGGCATCTGGCGCCAGGCGCTGCCTGCCGATGCGCGATACGATTGCAAGGCGGGAGGCCAAAAGCCAGGGGGGCATTTCTGGTCCTTCCCCTTGCCGGCCAGCGGCGTGGAGCCGCTGCTGAAAGCGCTGGTCGAAGGAGAGGCGGGCATCCTCTCGCTCTCGATCGAGCGGGCCGGACTGCATGACGCTTTCGTAGCCATTGCCGGCGAGGCGGCGGCCCGTGCGCTCGAAGCGGACGAGGAACCGGAGATGCGGCCATGAGCAGCGAACGCCTTTCGCTCTGGCAGGCGGCCTATGTGATCGCGCGGCGCGATTTCGTCGCCGTGCTGTTCAGCCGCGCCTTCTTCTTCTTCCTGCTCGGCCCGCTCTTTCCGGTGGCGGTGGGCGCGATGGCGGGCGGCATCGGCCAGCAGGTGGCCAAGGAAACCTCGCGCGAGGATATCGGCCTCGCGATGGCAGCGGCGGATGTCGATGCGATGCTGGCGGCGCAGGAACGGCTGGGCCCGCGACTGGGCGGCGCGCTGCCCGACATGGTCGCGCTCAAGCGATTGCAGCGGGGCGAAAGCTTCGACCCTGCCGCCGCGCTGGAACGCGAGAAGGGACAGGTCGGCACGATCCTCAGCGGCTCGCCCGCCGCCCCCGTTCTGACCGGGACCGGCGCCAGCATGGAGCGCTGGCAGGGCCCCATCTCGCTGATCGCCGCAGGCGCGCTCGGGCGCGAACCGGAAGCCTATCCCACCGTCGAGCTGACTAAAGTCGCCGCCAGCGCGGCGAGCAAGCGAGTAAGCAATATCCGCACCGCCCAGGCCGGGCAGATGGCGCTCTTCCTCCTCACCATGCTGTTGTGCGGCATGGTGATCTCCAATCTGGTCGAGGAAAAGGGCAACAAGATCATCGAGATCCTGGCCGCCGCGATTCCCATGGATGCGGTGTTCCTGGGCAAGCTCTTCGCGATGCTGGCAGTCTCGCTCGTCGGCATCGCGGTATGGGGCTCGATCGGCGGCTTCCTCGTCGCCGCGGGCGGACAGGCGCTTCCCAGCCTGCCTCCGCCGGGTGTCGGCTGGCCGATCTTCCTTGGGCTCGGCATCGCCTATTTCGCGACGGCCTATCTCCTGCTCGGCTCGATCTTCCTGGCGATCGGCTCGCTCGCCAGCACGGTGCGCGAAGTGCAGACGCTGTCGATGCCGGTAACGATGATGCAGCTCCTGATCTATTTCCTCGCCAGCATGGCGCTGCCCAATCCCGGCGGACGGCTGGAAATGGCGGCGATGATCTTCCCGCTCAGCTCGCCTTTCGCGATGCTCGCGCGCGGCGCGCAGGATGCGGCGCTCTGGCCGCATCTCGTGGCCCTGGGCTGGCAGGCTTTCTGCGTGGCGCTGTTCGTGAAGATCGGCGCCGGATTGTTCCGCAAGCGCGTGATGAAGTCCGGGCCGGCGCGCGGCGGCAAGGACGGGACGCTGCGCCTGTTCCGCCGCCAGCGGGCCTGAGCGCGGATAGTGTCCCGGTCGAACTCATCCCTGGCCTTCCTCGCCATCGCGATGACGAAGGATGCTTTACGGCGAAAGATGAAATGCAGACCCACGCACCTTATCGGGATATTCATCGGGCGATCAGCAGAATCGTGGCATGATCGCCCGATGGCTGACCGAACCTTTCCCCTGCCGCGCAGACGCATGCTCGCCTGGCTCGGTGCGGGCGCGGCCATGCCGTTCGCCGCGGCCTGCGGTTCGCCCCCCGCGCAGGCCAAGAGCTTCCCGATCACCCATAGCGACGCGCAATGGCGCAGCCGGCTGACGAAGGCGCAGTACCACATCCTGCGTGATCATGGGACGGAACGTCCCTTCAGTTCGCCGCTCGACAAGGAGAAGCGCGCCGGCATCTTCGCCTGCGCGGGATGCGCCAACGAGCTGTTCTCCTCGCGCCAGAAATTCGACAGCGGCACCGGCTGGCCCAGCTTCTGGGCACCGCTCAAGGGTGCGGTCGGCACGTCGAGCGACTGGAAGATCGGGTATCGCCGGATCGAAGTCCATTGCGCCGATTGCGGCGGCCATCTCGGCCATGTGTTCGATGACGGGCCTAAGCCCACGGGCAAGCGTTACTGCATGAACGGCGATGCGATGGTGTTCCGGCCGATGGCAGCCTAGCGGACCGAGCTAGACGAAGCGCAGGCCTTCGAGCTGCGGCGTATCGCCGTCACCCTGCGAAAGCTGAAGATTGGCCACCAGCCGGGCCAGTTCGTCGAAGCGGAAAGTCTGGTCGAAGGACAGGCCGTAATCATTGTCTTTGCGCCAGCGCACCGTCGCCTGGAGTTCGGGCAGGGCTTCGGATTCCAGCCGCAGCTTCTGGGCCAGCGCCAGATGCGTCGGGCATTCGATTCCCGCGCCGTGCTGCGAGAGATTGCGGATCACCACCGGGGAGGACAGGCCCGAACTGCTGATCAGCGCCGGCAGCTGCACCGCGAGGCGCACCGGGCGCTTCCCGTGCGGACCGGGATTGTTGACCACCTGGAGAATCTCCACGGGATTGAGGAAACGCAGGCCGGCATGACTGTCGCGTTCCCAGACCAGTTCGACTTCGTAACGCGCGCCGTTGGGCATTTCGAGCCGGAGGGACCTGCCGTTCGGCAGGGCGTGGAACACCTGGATGCGCACGCCCGTGTTCGAGGCATCGCGCAGGATGCACAGGAACTCGCCGGTCGGGCCGACCAGCTTGGCCACTCGCATCATGAGCGTATAGCGTTGCGCGCGCCGATTCTCGGCGCCGCCTCCCCCGCTGTCGCCTTGCGCGAACACGTCCATCATTCCTCCAGCATCCGGGCCACATCGCTTATCGGCGATCCAGCCATCACATTGGATTGAAGGAAATGATGACGAAATATCATTAAAATTTCGCGACCGGAGGGCACCGGGTTACTGCATAGATGGCACTACACGGCGGTTCGCAGAAGACGAATTTCTGACTCGATCGGATCGTGACAGGTTAATGCGTGCAGACGCAATGAACGAAATCTGTTCTATTTAGTGACCGGGCCGACATGATGTAACACGGTTTGGACAGAAAATGCCTTGAAGGGAGTTGCGATGTTTGTGCCCACACAGTTCTGCCAGGCGGCCTGGGTCGTCCCCGATCTGGAAGCAGCGATGCTGCGCTGGGCGACGTTTTCGCGGGTCGGCCCCTTTTTCGTGAATCGCGATTTGAAGGTGGATCAGGCGCGCTATCGCGGGCAGCCGACCGATTTCCCGCTCGATCTCGCCATCGCGCAGGCCGGCGGAATCCAGATCGAGCTGATCCAGCAGTTCGACGACACGCCGTCCGCCTATCGCGACAGCGTGCCGATGGGGCAGGAAGGCTTCCATCACTTCGCAGCCTTCGTGGACGATGTGGACGCCGAGATCGCGCGCTATGGCGCGGCCGGGGCGGAACTCGCCTATGACGGCTATTTCGGCGATGTGCGGATCGGCTATGTCGATACGCGGACACAGATGGGCTTCATGATCGAACTGTTCGACCACAAGCCGGGCATGGATGCGCTATTCGCCCGTATCGCGCAGGAAGCCGAAGGCTGGGACGGGCAAAGGCCCATCCGCGAATTCGCCGAACTGATATGATGGTGCGGGCGGCGGGACTCGAACCCGCACTGGGAAACCCAAGCGGATTTTAAGTCCGCAGCGTCTACCGTTCCGCCACGCCCGCACGGCCCCGGTCTAGAGTGAGTTCGTTTGCGGTGGAAGCGCTTTGCGCCTTGCTCCGATGACTGGGAAATATGCGCCCGATCAATCGGCGTTGAGACGCTGGCGGATTTCCTTGCCGGGCTTGAAATAGGGCACGCGCTTGGACGGAACTTCCACCGCATCGCCCGTGCGTGGGTTGCGGCCCTTGCGCGCTTGCCTGTCGCGCGTCGAGAATGCGCCGAAACCGCGTAATTCCACGCGTCCGCCTTCGGCAAGCCGGGAAGTGATCTCGTCAAAGAAGATATCGACGACCTGCTCGATCTCCTCGGCCCGGAGATCCGGATTCTCGCGAGCGAGCTTCTGCAGCAGTTCCGATCTGATCATCGTGACGCTCCCGACAGTTTCACGAATCAAGGCCGGCCTCATGAGGCCAGATGCCCCCTGCCGGCTTTCGCCCTCATTCATTATCAGCCCGGACATTGCCGGACTGTGCGAGAAGAGTGCCAGAGTAACGTTCGGCACGCAATCGATTCAATGCAGTATCAGGCCCTAATTCGGGCTTGGAGCACAATATTGCGCTACTTTTCCTTCTTTCGCAAGAAGATGTGTCATGCTGGGGCGTTTTTTGGCCGCGAAATTTCCACGCAATGACAGATGGGTTCACAGCGGCGCGTTATGCGGTAGTCTGGCTCGCGCAACCGAACGAGGTATCCGCCCTTTGGCATCCGATTATGCGACCAGCGGCGACAGCCGCGGCACTTTCCTCGGCCATCCCAAGGGCCTCTTCATGCTGTTCTTCGCCGAGATGTGGGAGCGGTTCTCCTACTATGGGATGAAAGCGCTGCTGATCTTCTACCTCACCCAGCACTGGCTCTTCTCCGATGGCGAAAGCGGGCTGATCTATGGAGCCTACACCTCGCTGGTCTACATAACGCCCGTGCTCGGCGGCTATCTCGCGGATCGCTGGCTGGGGCAGCGCAAGGCCGTGCTGTTCGGCGCGGTGATGCTGACCATGGGCCACTTCCTGATGGGTTTCGAAGGCGGCGGCGCGAAGGACGCTTTCGCGCTCGACGTCTTCTGGCTCGCCCTGTCCTTCATCATCGTGGGATCGGGCTTCCTGAAGGCCAATATCTCCGTGATGGTGGGCCAGCTCTACGAGCTGACCGACCGGCGGCGCGACGGGGCCTATACGATCTTCTACATGGGCATAAATCTCGGCGCCATGCTGGGCTCCGCGATCTGCGGCTATATCGGCCAGACCTATTCCTGGTCCTACGGCTTCGGCCTTGCCGGTTTCGGGATGCTGCTGGGCCTGATCGTCTTCACTTTCGGCAAGCCGCTGCTGCTGGGCCGCGGCGAACCGCAGGATCCGGCACTCCTGAAGAAGCGCCTCTCGGGTCTTCCCTGCGAATGGCTGATCTATGCCGCAAGCTTCGCTTCGGTCGGGGTGATCTGGCTGATGATCCAGTATCAGAGCCTGGTCGGCTGGCTGCTGCTGATCGCGGGCATCCTGCTTGTCGGCTATGTGATGTTCGTGGCCGTCACCCGGCTGACCCCGCATGAACGCGACCGGATTTTCGCCGCGATTGTCCTGATGATCGGCTCGATCCTGTTCTGGGCGCTGTTCGAGCAGGCCGGATCGAGCCTCAACCTCTATACCGACCGCTATGTCGAACGCGCGGGCGTGCCGGCGAGCGTCTTCCAGTCGATCAACTCGATCTACATCGTGCTCCTGGGCCCGGTCTTCGCCGCGCTCTGGACGTGGCTCGGCAGAAAAGGCCTCGAACCCTCGACGCCGGCCAAGTTCGGCCTCGGCATCATCCAGCTCGGCGCGGGTTTCCTCGTGCTGGTGGCCGGTGCGACCGCGGGCGGGGACGGCGCGAAAACGGCAGTGCTGTTCATTTTCCTGATCTATCTCCTGCACACCACGGGCGAGCTCTGCCTGTCCCCGGTCGGGCTTTCCGCCATGAACCGGCTTTCGCCCGCGCATATGGCCTCGCTCATAATGGGCTGCTGGTTCTTCGCGTCTGCCGCCGGCAATTTCACTTCCGGCCTGATCGCGGCCGCCACCGGATCGGAAAAGGCGAGCGGTGAAGGCGCCGCGCAGCAGGTCGTGCTCGACGTCTACAGCCAGATCGGGTGGATCGCAGTGGCGGTGGGTGTCGGCGTGCTCGTGATCGCGCCGCTCATCAAGCGGCTGATGCACCTCGATACGCTGGGGAATGACCCGATTCCCGGCGAAGCGGAAATCGGCGAAGCGCAAGGGCCAGGCATGCATCCGGATGCGCGTTCGGGCGTTTAGGAAAACAGAAGCAGGGGAAATTTCGCGGGGGCTTTGGGCGAAGGAGAATTGCCATGGACCCTGCCTTGACCTCGTTGCTGGCCGCCAGCATCGCGTTCGTCGGCGGCCATTTCGTGATGTCGCATCCGCTGCGCGCACCCATGGTTCGCATCTTTGGCGAGAAGGGCTTTCTCGTTCTCTATTCGCTGGTGAGCCTGGCCACTTTCGCCTGGATGATCCTCGCTTTCCGGGATGCGCCCCGCAGGGGGATGCCGGCTGGGCGATCGCGAGCCTGTTGACGATCGTTGCACTGGTGCTCTTCCTCGGCTCGCTGAGAGGCAATCCTGCCCTGCCGGCGACATCTGCCGGCCGCGTCGCCGCCAGCGATCCCCGAGGCGTATTCCTGGTCACGCGCCACCCGATGATGTGGGGTTTCGCTCTGTGGGCGATCGCCCATCTGCTGATCGCGCCCACGGCCCGCACCCTGATCCTTGCAGGCGCGATCCTGATCCTGGCGCTGGTGGGCGCGCATCTGCAGGACCGCAAGAAGGAAGCGTTGCAGGGCCATGCCTGGAAAATCTGGTCGGCGCGGACGACCTACTGGCCGCAATGGCGCCAGCTATACCGGGCAGGCGCGACGCTATGGCTTGTCGCGATCGTTCTCTGGCTCGCGATCACCTGGGCGCATATCTGGTTCGGCTATGTCGCGGCCGGGATTTGGCGCTGGATCGGATAGGCCGTTCCAACGGGACTCGTCATTGCGACCCCGGCTTCGAGCCGGGGGAAGCAATCCAGAGCGTCACGCGTCGGGCTCCGGATTGCTTCGCTACGCTCGCAATGACGAAATGACTATCAAGCCCGGGCTTCTTCCACACCCGCGCTATTGTGGCGCAGCGCCTTCAGCACCGTATCCACGATCTGCGGCGCGTTGAGCCCCGCCTCGTCATATTGCCGTTCCGGCGTCTCGTGATCCTGGAAGATATCGGGCAGCCGCATGGTGCGGATCCTGAGGCCGGCATCCACCAGCCCCTCGTCGCTCGCCATCGTCAGCACATGCGCGCCCAGCCCGCCGATACTGCCTTCCTCGATCGTGACGATCACTTCGTGGCCGGTCATCAACTGGCGGATAAGCTCGTGGTCCAGCGGCTTGGCGAAGCGCAGGTCCGCGACGGTGGCCGACAGACCCCTCGCATCGAGCTGGTCCGCTGCTTTGAGCGCTTCGGCGAGACGGGTGCCCAGCGACAGCAGGGCGACCTTGCCACCCTGGCGCACGATCCGGCCCTTGCCGATCTCCAGCCGCTGCGGAACCTCGGGCAGCGCCGCGCCCGTGCCGTTGCCGCGGGGATAGCGGAAGGCGATCGGCCCGCTGTCATGGCAAGCCGCGGTGTGGACCATATGGACCAGTTCCGCCTCGTCCGCCGCCGCCATCACCACCATGTTGGGCAGCGTCGCGAGATAGGTGATGTCGAAGCTCCCGGCATGGGTTGCACCGTCCGCGCCCACCAGCCCTGCGCGATCGATCGCGAAGCGTACCGGCAGGTTCTGGATCGCGACGTCGTGCACCACCTGGTCGAAGGCGCGCTGCAGGAAAGTGGAATAGATTGCGCAGAACGGCCGCATGTCCTGGGCAGCAAGCCCGGCGGCGAACGTCACCGCATGCTGTTCCGCGATGCCGACATCGAAAGTCCGATCGGGAAAGGCCTGGCCGAACGCGTCGAGCCCGGTGCCCGACGGCATGGCCGCGGTGATCGCGCAGATGGCGGGATCGCGCGCCGCTTCGGCCATCAGCGCGTGAGCGAAGACGGACGTATAGCTGGGCGGACCGCCGGCGCTCTTCTTCTGTTCGCCGGTGATGACGTCGAACTTCTGAACGCCGTGATACTTGTCGTCCGCCGCTTCGGCGGGCGCATAGCCCTTGCCCTTCTGGGTCACGACATGGACCAGGATCGGCCCTTCTCCCGTGTCGCGCACATTTTCCAGCACCGGCACCAGCTGGTCGAGATTGTGTCCGTCGATCGGGCCGACATAGTAGAAGCCCAGTTCCTCGAACAAGGTGCCGCCCATCGCCATGCCCCGGGCGAATTCGTCCGTCTTGCGCGCGGCATTGTGCAGCGAGCGCGGGAGCTTGCGCGCCAGCCGCCTGGCGAGACCGCGCAGGCCGAGGAATTCGCGGCTGGAGACGAGGCGGGCGAGATAGGCGGAGAGGCCCCCCACCGGCGGTGCGATCGACATGTCATTATCGTTGAGGATCACCACCAGGCGGTTGCCCGCCTGCTCGGCATTGTTCATCGCTTCATAGGCCATGCCGGCGCTCATCGCGCCGTCGCCGATCACCGCGATCGCCTTGCCCGGCCTGTCGGACAGCTTGTTGGCGACCGCAAAGCCGAGCGCCGCGGAAATCGAAGTGCTGGAATGCGCCGCGCCGAACGGATCGTATTCGCTCTCGCTGCGCTTGGTGAAGCCGGACAGCCCGCCGCCCTGGCGCAGCGTGCGTATCCGGTCGCGCCGGCCGGTCAGAATTTTGTGGGGATAGGCCTGGTGGCCGACATCCCAGATCAGCCGGTCGCGCGGCGTGTCGAATACGTAATGCAGCGCAACGGTCAGTTCCACCACGCCGAGACCGGAACCGAGATGACCACCCGTCTGGCCCACGGCGGAGATCATCTCCGCGCGCAACTCGTCCGCCAGCTGGCGCAGGCTCGCATGGGGAAGTGCCCTGAGATCGGACGGAGTTTCGACCCCGTCTAGCATGGGAGTGGCCGGATTGGCGGTCATGCGCGCGCGCTTACACGGGAAATGGCGGGGTGTCGATCAAAGCTACGCGGCACAGGCATCACATAGTCCGCGCAATTCCACGACCGGTCGCACCTGGGCAAAGCCCGCCCCCTGCCCAGCCGCGCGCAGGGCGCCGGTCAGCGGGTCATCGTCGAAATGGGTGGTGAGCCCGCAGCCATCGCAAATCAGGAAGATGCAATCATGTCGGCAGCCTGGATGGATATTGGCCATATAGGCGTTGGCGCTCTCGATCCGGTTGGCGAGATTGGTGCGCACGAACAGGTCGAGAATGCGATAGACGCTGTTCGCCGCCACGCGCTTGCCGCGTCTGGCGGTCAGCGCCTCGGCAATGTCATAGGCAGATGCGGGCCGTTCCTGCGCGGCCAGAGCCTCGAACACGTCGGCGCGCATGTCCGTCCATTGTTCGCCCTCGCGCGTCAGCACTTCGCGCGCAGCCGCCACCAGCCCATCGCCGCTATGTTCGCTATGCCGGTGGCCGCTCATCGCCCCAATATAGGCAAGCGCTGGCCAACCGGCAATTGCGGCGAAAAATCAGCCGGTTTTGAAACGGGCGCGATACAGGGTGGGATAGAGCCGCTTCAACGCCGCCACCTTGGGCGCATCCCAGCGCAGGATGTAGGCATGGTCGGGATTGGCATCCATGAAATCCTGGTGGCTCGCTTCGGCCGCATAGAACTTCCGATAGCGTTCGATCCGGGTGACGACCGGCGCGCGCCACAGGCCGGAGGCTTCCATCTGCGCGAGATAGGCCGATGCGACCCGCCGCTGTTCCTCGCTCAAGGGCACGA
The DNA here is from genome assembly GCA_946482075.1 of uncultured Erythrobacteraceae bacterium. The sequence goes on along the minus strand of CAMLQG010000013.1, from coordinate 917 downwards.
GCGCGGATCTGTATTGTGTGCCCACATCCGGCCCCTGCCGGTCGCGCAGCGTGGGATCGGCGACCACGGAGAAGAATATCCGCAGCAGCTGGTCGTACCGGATCACGGCGGGATCGTAGACCACGCGCACCGCTTCGGCGTGGCCGGTGCCGCCGCCCGACACCAGCTTGTATCTCGCATCCGCCGCGCTTCCGCCATGATAGCCGGACACTGCGCTCGACACGCCTTTCACATGGCTGAAGACGCCTTCGACGCCCCAGAAACAGCCGCCGGCGAAGATGGCCGCCTTGAGGCCCTTGGGCTCCGCCGCCTCGCGTTCCGCGGCAGGTGCGGCGACGATCCGTTCCTGGGCGGATAGGGGTGATTGGCATCCGGCGACCAGAAGGACCGCGGCGAGGAGAGCTGCGGCCTCTTTCATCCGGTCAGGCGATGGCCTGCGTGGCGATCTGGATTGCCATCACGAGCGCACCGATTCCGAAGCCGATCCCGAAGGAGCGATAGAAGTCCGGTTTGAACAGTCCCATGGCGGTGTTTTCCGAATCGTGAGTGGTTGCGCGATTCAGGAACTGCCCATTCGGCACTTGCCAAAATCTGAATGTTTTTGTTGCCCTGCGTTCAGATAGCGCAGGGCTGCGATGAACCGTTTACCGGTTTAGTGCCTGAAATGGCGCATTCCGGTGAAGACCATCGTGAGGCCGGCATCGTCCGCCGCCTTGATCACTTCCTCGTCCCGAATCGATCCGCCGGGTTGGATCACCGCCGTGGCGCCGGCTTCGACTGCCGCCAGCAAGCCATCCGCGAAGGGGAAGAACGCGTCGGACGCGACCGCGCTGCCCACCGTATGCGGGCTCGCCCAGCCATATTTCTCCGCCGCTTCCGCCGCCTTGGCCGCCGCGATGCGCGAGGAATCGCGCCGG
>CAMLQG010000012.1 GCA_946482075.1 uncultured Erythrobacteraceae bacterium | reverse complement strand
CGAAGCCCTTGCCGTCGTAATCGATCTCCGCATCGGCGATGCGGGAGGAGAGCACGATGTTTTCCGCCCCGATATCCTGCTGGCGGATGCGGCCGCGCACGCCGATCGTGGTCTTCTCGCCATTGACCAGCATCTTCTGGCGGCCTTCGATCAGGAGGTCGCCATTGGGCGCGATGCCGGTGACCCGCGCAGTCATCTGCGCCACGAATTGTTCGGTGCGCACCACTTCGCCCTTGCCGGCATAGTCGCCGCCGAAATCGAGCTTGAGCGATTCATCGATCCCGCCCGCCGCAAAGCTGCCGCCGAGATTGGTCTTCTTCGAGGAATTGTTCTGCAGCTTGCTGCTGGCGCGCGCGGCCTGGTGGATCAGCACGGTGATCGTGTCGCCCACATCGCGCGCGGTGCGGTCCGCCGCGACGGCGGACCATGCGCCGCCGCGATAGAGTTGCTCGGCTTGGACGGGCTGGGCGAGGAGCAGGGCGGTAGCCAGAGCGAGGGCGCGTGTCATTGCCGCTCCTCCACCAGCAGGCGCGAGGCGACGACCGTGCCGTCCGCGCCGGCGGCAAATACGCGCTGGCCGGCGCGCGCGGGCTGGAGGGTAGAGACCGTGCGTTCGATCACCACCGGACCGGCTGCCGAGACGAGGCGCATCGGCGTGCCGGGTGTGACTACGCGCCCTTCACGGAGAGTCAGTCGGCCGAGATAGGTGCCAGCGGGCATCGGCGCGGCGGCGAACGGTGCGCCTGCACGCGGATCGTGGCGCAAGGCAGGGAGGGGGGATTCCGAGCGGCAGGGCGTGTCGGTTGCGCCGGCGCTGTCGAGATAATCGCCCTGGTCGAGCGGGATGGCGAGCGCCAGGCAGCCGCTGGAGGAGGGCCGTGGCTGGGCCGGCGCGATGAAACGGACCGTGCCGCTTTCGCGCAGGGCTAGTTCACGACCTGGGACGCGGCGGCGCAGCAGAGTCCGACGTTGGTCTTCCGTGAGGGCGAGCGGCGTGCCTGCCGGCAAGCGCAGAGCAACCAGTTGCCCAAACACGGCTCGCTCCTTTGGTGTGTGGCGTCCAAGATCTGCCACCCCCACTTCGTCACCCTCAACTTGTTTGGCGCTTATCCCCTTGGGCAACTTAATCTCGCCATTGCGAGGAGCGAAGCGACGAAGCAATCCAGGGTGGTGCAGAACTGCCCTGGATTGCTTCGCTCTGCTCGCAATGACGAAGTTACGGATGCGAGCGGGATATAGCCCAACTTGTTTCACGGTCGATTTCTCCCCAGGAACGGTCGGTGCCCAAGGCGCGATGGATGCTGAACCAAGTTCAGCAGGACGGAGAAAGAGAGGTCCCCCCATACGCGATCCATCCCGCTCCTCCCCCGGAGGGGGAGAATTGAGATCGATCGTCGCAGCCCAGGCAATACCGGGAGACAGGCAGCCAACCAGGACCGCGCACCAGAGCAGGAGAGCGCGCATGCCTATTCCTTGAGATTGTTCGTGATCGCGGCGATCTGGTCGGCCGTCTGGATCACCTGGGCATTGGCGCCATAGGCGCGCTGGACGACGAGCAGCTGGACCATTTCCGCCGTCAGCTCGACATTGGAAGCTTCCGCATTGCCTTGCAGAATCTCCCCCGCGCCATCCTCGCCCGGGCGGGCGTCGATCAGCTTTGTATCCTCGGCCGCGCGGTAGAGCCCGCTGTCCAGCCGTTCGATCGCGCCCTCATGTTCCGGTCGGACAAGCGCGATCTGGCCGAGCTCCACTTGCTCGCCCCCGCTGGTCGTGGCGGAAACGGTGCCATCGCGCGCGATCGAAAGGCCGGTCGCATCAGTTGGTATCAGGATCGCGGCGCGCAGGGCCATGCCGTCGGCCGTGGCGAGATAGCCATCCTCATTCACTTGCAGACGCCCGCCGCGCCACAGCAGGGTCTGGCCGGTCGGCCCCATCAGCTCGATGAAGCCACGCCCTTCCACCGCGATGTCCAGCGGATTGCCGGTCTGCCTGATCTCGCCCTGCGCGAAGAGTTCGGGCTGAGCGAGCATGCGCACGCCGCCGCCCTGGATCGCGTCGCGGTGGGCAAGCGCTTCCAGCGCCTCGCCCTGCAGCGCCTGCGCGGCGAGAACCTCGGTGAAGCGGATGTTCGAACGCTTGAAGGCCGGGGTGTTCACATTGGCGACGTTGTTGGCGAGCACTTCCAGCGCGGATTGTTCGGCCCGCAATGCGGCGGCGCCGACTTCGAAAGCCCCGTTCATCGGCCGCCTCCGGAAAAGGTGGAAAGAGCCTGACCGATCAGCCGATCGTAGGTCCGGGCGATGCGGGCGCCGCTTTCCGCCTGGCGCTGCGCCGCCATCATCGCGATCATCTCGTCGCTCAATGCCACGTTGGACGCTTCCAGCATCCCCTGGCGCAGGATCGATCCTTCCGCCTCCTGCATCCGTTCGGGTGCGCCGGCAAAGGATGCGCCACCCAACGCGCGCAGGGCTGTGTCGCTGTCCGCCTCGTAGAGGGCGATAGTGGCGATCGGCACACCGCCTTCCGTCACCGTGCCGTCGCCCGTGATCGCCACGGCGGCGCTTTCCAGCGTCAGATCGCCGCCATTCGCGTCCTGGAGCACGCGGCCCGCGGCATCGGCCACCGCGCCGCCCGCGCCGATCGCGAAGGAGCCGCCGCGTGAATAGATATAGGTGCTGCCGTTCCGCAGCTTCAGCAGGCCCCTGCCGTGGATCGCGAGATCGAGCGGCTTGCCGGTTTCGGTGAGCTTCCCTTGCGCGAAATCGGTAACCGTCGAGAAGGCGGTTTGCGGCGTTCCTGCAGCCCGCGCTCCCGCATCCTCGACGATCTGGAAGATGCCCACCTGTTTCTTGAACCCCGCGGTGGACGCGTTTGCCACATTGTGCGCCGCCGCTTCCACCCGCTTCGCGCTCGCAGTCAAAATTGCTGTCGCAGACTCGATGAGCCCCGCCATTGCCCCCTCCGTAACGGCCTCAGGCCTTTGGGATCGCAGGTTCTTGGGCGTCGCGGTATCGAGACAGGGTCCGTTTCGGGCGGAATTGAGATTCTTTTATAATCAAATATTTGAAGGGAGATTTCGGCCTATCCGGGCGAAATTGCGCTGTTCTGGAGAGGTTTGTCGAGGGCCGGCGCGAAGTTTTCTTTCGTCGGCGGCTAAACTTTTCCCGATCTCGTCGGATCAGGATTCGGGCATGAACAGCGCCCGCGCTTCGGCCACCCGCTCCACCAGCCAGTCGATCATCGCACGCACCTGCGGGAAGGCCGCCGTCTCGCGATGGGTGGCCAGCCAGAAGCTGCGCTGGATACGCAGTTCCGGCAGCACGGGGACGAGCGTCGGGTCCAGCGCGCCGATGAAATGCGGCAATATACCGATCCCCGCCCCGGACGCGATCATGCCGTGTTGCGCGTTGATGCTGGACGATCGCAGGGTGACGCTCTCCGCATCGGGAATCTCGTCCAGATAGCGCAACTCCGGGGCATAGATGATATCGGGCACGTAGCCCACCAGGCGGCGATCCTTCAGGTGCGTGCTGTCGGCCACCGGCCCGGCCTGCGCGAGATAGGGGCGCGACGCATAGAGGCCGAGCGCATAGTCGGTGAGCTTGCGCGTCACCAGCGGGCCTTTGCCCGGGCGGGCGAGGAAAACGGCGAGGTCGGTCTCGCGCCGCGTGGGATTGAGGAAGCCGCTATTGGCGACGAGGTCCACCGTCAGACCGGGATAGGCTGCGGCGAAGGTGCCGATCCGGCGCGAGACGAACCAGCTGCCGAAGCCTTCCGCCACGCTGAGGCGAACCGTGCCCGTCAGCTGCTTACGCCCCACGCCTACCGCGCCCACCGTTCCCGCTTCGGCCGCGAGGCTCGCCATGGCGCGGGCCTTTTCCAGCAGGTGCTCGCCTGCCGGCGTGATGATGTGTCCGGCCTGCGAATGTTCGAACAGTCGCGCGCCCAGCGCGCGTTCCAGCTTCTGGATGCGGCGGCCCACTGTCGTGGCATCCGTCCGCATCCGCAAGGCGGCGCGGGCGAGCGTGCCATGTTCGGCAACGGCAAGAAAAAAAGGCAGGTCTCCCCAGTCCATGACCTGCATATATGCAGTATCGCCGGGCGAATCTAGCGCTTGATCCAGACCCCCGTGCCGCGCATGGGTTTCCTCAACCAAAGGAGCAGGATCATGCGTCAGATCGACCACTTCATCGTCGGCGGGACAGGCGGACAGGCAGCCCGGCTGGGCGACGTGTTCGATCCCAATAATGGCGGCGTGCAGGCTCAGGTCGCGCTGGGCGGCAAGCCGGATCTGGACCGCGCGGTGGCGGCCGCCAAGGCCGCGCAGCCGGGCTGGGCGGCCACCAATCCGCAGCGGCGGGCCCGCGTGATGTTCCGCTTCAAGGAACTGATCGAGAAGAACATGGACGAGCTGGCCCTGCTGCTCGCTTCCGAACACGGCAAGGTGATCGCGGACGCCAAGGGCGATATCCAGCGCGGCCTCGAAGTCATCGAATTCGCCTGCGGCATCCCGCATGCCCAGAAGGGCGAGTTCACGCCCGGCGCCGGGCCGGGGATCGACATCTATTCCATGCGCGTGCCGATCGGCATCGGCGCCGGCATCACACCGTTCAATTTCCCCGCGATGATCCCGATGTGGATGTTCGGCGTCGCGATCGCGGTGGGCAACGCTTTCATCGTGAAGCCGTCCGAACGCGATCCTTCGGTGCCGGTGCGGCTGGCCGAACTGATGCTGGAAGCCGGCGCACCCGAGGGTATCCTGCAAGTAGTGCATGGCGACAAGGAAATGGTCGATGCGATCCTCGATCATCCGGATATCGGCGCGGTCAGCTTCGTCGGTTCTTCCGACATCGCGCATTACGTGTATCAGCGCGGCGTCCAGGCCGGAAAGCGCGTGCAGGCGATGGGTGGAGCGAAGAACCACGGCATCGTCATGCCGGACGCCGATCTGGACCAGGTGGTGAACGATCTTGCCGGCGCGGCCTTCGGCTCGGCCGGTGAACGCTGCATGGCGCTGCCGGTCGTAGTGCCGGTGGGCGAGGAGACGGCTGAGCGCCTGAAGGCCAAGCTTATCCCCGCGATCCACGCGCTCAAGGTCGGCATCTCGACCGATCCGGAAGCGCATTACGGACCCGTGGTGACCCAGGCGCACAAGGAGAAGGTCGAAGGCTGGATCGCGCGCTGCGAAGCCGAAGGCGGCGAGATCGTGATCGATGGCCGGGACTTCTCGCTCCAGGGGCACGAGAACGGCTTCTTCGTCGGCCCGACGCTGATCGACCATGTGACCGCCGATATGGACAGCTATCGCGAGGAGATCTTCGGTCCGGTCCTGCAGATCGTGCGCGCCGCCGATTTCGAGGAAGCGGTCGATCTGCCGAGCAGGCACCAGTACGGCAATGGCGTGGCGATCTTCACGCGCAACGGCCATGCGGCGCGCGAGTTCGCGGCGCGAGTCAATGTCGGCATGGTGGGCATCAATGTGCCGATCCCGGTGCCGGTGGCCTATCACACCTTCGGCGGCTGGAAGCGTTCGGCGTTCGGCGACACCAACCAGCACGGCATGGAAGGGGTGAAGTTCTGGACCAAGGTCAAGACCGTGACCCAACGCTGGCCGGACGGCTCGGCTACGGGCGAGAACGCTTTCGTCATCCCGACCATGGGATAGGGTTTGGTCCCCGATCGTTGGAGATTGGATCGAACAGCAGGAGAATGCCCATGCGTATCGCCCTTTCCTCCGCCGCCGTGGTGCTGATGCTCTCGGCCTGTTCTGGGAATTCGGACAATGATCAGCAGCCGGTAAAGGAAGGCGCGGACAGCGTGGTGACGGAGACGCCCGCGCAGCCTGCTCCGCCGCCTGATGCTTCGGCCGCTGCCGCTCCTACGAAAATTCCGGCCTCGATGACGGGGCGCTGGGGTCTGGTTCCGGTGGACTGCACCTCTACCAAGGGCGACGCCAAGGGCCTGCTGGTGGTGTCCGAAAACCAGCTCAAATTCTACGAATCGGTCGGCAAGCTCGCGAAGATCAGCGAAGGCGATGACACCAAGATCCGTGCCAATTTCGATTTCACCGGCGAAGGCATGACCTGGAAGCGCGAAATGACGATGGAAGTGCAGGATGGCGGCACGACGCTGTTGCGCCAGGAATTCGGCGAGGATGCAATGCCCAATCCGCTCAAATATTCGCGCTGCTGAGGCGCATGCAAAACTCATCGTCATTTCCGCGCAAGCGGGAATCCAGTGATCAGGCGCAACGGAAGAATGGATTCCCGCTTGCGCGGAAATGACGATGGAAAGAAGGGGTAGTCTGAGAATGACGGGTCAATTTCAGCTGACCGAGGATCAGCTCGCGATCCAGGAAATGGCGCGGCGGTTCACCGCAGACAATATCACCCCGTTCGCCGCGCAGTGGGACGAAGAGCATATCTTCCCCATCGACACGATCAGGGCGACGGCCGAACTGGGCTTCGGCGCGATCTATGTGAGCGAAGCGTCGGGCGGGATCGGTCTCGGCCGGCTGGAAGCGGCGCTGATCATGGAAGCGATGGCTTATGGGTGCCCTGCAACCAGCGCCTTTGTCTCCATACATAACATGGCGAGCTGGATGATCGACACGTTCGGTGGCGATACGGTGAAGCAGGCCTATCTGCCGAGCCTCGTCACCATGGAGCGGATCGCCAGCTACTGTCTGACGGAGCCGTCCTCCGGTTCCGACGCGGCCGCGCTCAAGACGCGGGCGGTGCTGGACGGCGATCATTACGTGGTCAGCGGGTCGAAGCAGTTCATCTCCGGCGGCGGCGTGAACGATATCTATGTCACCATGGTGCGCACCGGCGCGGACGGGCCGAAAGGCATTTCCTGCCTGGTGATCGAGAAGGACATGCCGGGCGTCAGCTTCGGCGCGCCGGAAAAGAAGCTCGGCTGGCATGCGCAACCGACCGCGACAGTGAATTTCGACAGCGTGCGCGTGCCGGTGGCAAACCGGGTGGGCGCAGAAGGCGACGGGTTCAAGTTCGCGATGGCAGGCTTGGACGGTGGGCGGCTGAATATCGGCGCCTGCTCCCTCGGCGGAGCGCAGCGCTGCCTGGACGAGGCAGTCGCTTATACCAAGGAGCGTCAGCAATTCGGCAAGGCGATTGCCGAATTCCAGAACACCCAGTTCACGCTGGCCGACATGGCGACGGACCTCGAAGCCGCCCGCGCGCTGCTCTATCTTGCAGCCGCCAAAGTGACGCAAGGCGCGCCCGACAAGACGCGGTTCGCTGCCATGGCCAAGCGCCTGGCGACGGATAACGGCTCTTCGATCGTTGATCGCGCGCTGCAATTGCACGGCGGCTATGGCTATCTGCAGGATTATCCTATCGAACGCTTCTGGCGTGACCTGCGGGTGCATTCTATCCTCGAAGGCACCAACCAGGTCATGCGGATGATCGTTGGTAGGGATCTGCTGAAATAATGACCGAAGAAGTTCTCGTGATTGTCGAGGACGGCGCAGGCCGTCTGTCGCTCAACCGGCCGAAAGCCATCCATTCTCTGACATTGGGCATGGTGGAAGCCATGATTCACGCACTGGCCGCCTGGAAGGATGATCCCGCGATCGGTGCGGTGATCCTCGATCACGCCGAAGGGCGCGGCTTCTGCGCGGGCGGGGACATCAACCTGCTGCGCAACTCCGCGCTCAATGATGGCGGCGTTTCGGGACGGCAGTTCTTCTTCGAGGAATATCGTCTCAATCATCAGATTTTCACCTATCCTAAGCCCGTGATCGCCTTCATGGACGGGATCACGATGGGCGGTGGCGTGGGGATCGCAGGCCCGGCGCGCTATCGCGTGGCGACGGAAAACACGCGGCTCGCCATGCCGGAAACCGGTATCGGCCTGTTTCCCGATGTCGGCGGCGGCTGGTATCTTTCGCGGCTCAAGGGACGGCTGGGCCGATTCCTGGCATTGACCGGCGCACGGCTGGATGGCGCTGAATGCATCGCGGCAGGACTTGCCACGCATTACCTTCCGGCCGGCGCTTTGCCCGAAGCCAAGTCCCGCATTGCAGCCGATCCGGCGGATGTCGCCGCCATCCTCGGCGGGCTTTCGGTCGAACCGCCGGCTGCCCGCATCTCCGGCAATCTGGAATTGATCGATCGCCTGTTCGCGTCCGATCGTTACGAGGACATCCTCGCCGCGCTGGAAGCTGAGGGCGGCGACTGGGCGCAGAAAGAGCTGGCCACGCTTGCCACCAAGAGTCCGCAGACCTGCAAGGTCGCGCTGCGCCAGCTCGCGGAAAGCGCGAAGCTGACCGATTTCGCCGACAATATGCGCATGGAATACCGCATCGCAAGCCGCGTGCTGCTGCGTCCCGACTTCGCCGAAGGCGTACGCGCGGTGATCGTCGACAAGGACAACGCCCCCAAATGGAACCCGATGACAGCTGAAGGTGTCAGCGAGGAATTGCTGAAAGAGATTTTCGCTCCATTGCCGGGTGAAGAGGAATGGAAGCCGCTCGATTGAAGCCGTCATGCGGTATCATCATTGCTTCGCTCTTCGCAATGACGAGGTTTCCGATGTGAGTGGGATATAGTTCAGGGCGACGAATTCGGAGAAAACTGAAATGCCAGCTTACCAAACGATCCTCACCGAGAAGAAGGGTGCGGTGACGCTCATCACGCTCAACCGGCCTGACGCGTTGAACGCGCTCAACAGCAAGGTATTGGAAGAGCTGATCGACGCCTTCGCCGCGTTCGAGGCGGATGCGACGCAATTGTGCGCAGTGCTCACGGGCAGCGGCGAGAAGGCTTTCGCGGCGGGCGCCGATATCAAGGAGATGGCGGACAAGCCGGCGGCCGATTTCTATCGGGAGGACTTCTTCTCCCAATGGACCAGCCATATCGTCAAGCACACGCGCAAGCCGTGGATCGCGGCGGTGAACGGCTTCGCGCTGGGCGGCGGGTGCGAATTGGCCATGATGGCCGATTTCATCATCGCGTCCGATAACGCGAAGTTCGGCCAGCCCGAGATCAAGCTCGGCGTCGCGCCAGGCATGGGCGGTTCGCAGCGCCTGACGCGTGCGGTGGGCAAGGCGAAGTCGATGGAGATGTGCCTCACCGGCCGGATGATGGACGCGGCGGAAGCGGAGCGGTCCGGCCTGATCGCGCGCGTCGTACCTTTGGCCGACCTTCTGGCCGATGCGCTGAAGACGGCCGAGACGATCGCCGGGATGCCGCCGCTCGCCGCGATGATCAACAAGGAGATGGTCAATATCGCTTTCGAGACCGGGCTGGACCAGGGCCTGACTACGGAGCGTCGCCTGTTCCAGATCCTGACCGCCACGGAAGACAAGGCGGAAGGCATGAAAGCCTTCATCGAGAAGCGGCCGGGGAACTGGAAGGGCCGTTGAGGCGGGGTGCTAAAGGAAAGGAGCCGCTCGTCCTGAGCCTGCCGAAGGACCGCTTTTCCTTTCGGCGTCAGAAGAAAAGAAGAACTGCCCTTCGACAGGCTCAGGGCGAACGGTTTCACCTGGTTTTGCCAACCCACGAGAGGAACAGGCAATGAAGATCGCATTCATCGGCCTCGGCAATATGGGCGGAGGCATGGCGGCCAATCTGATGAAGGCCGGGCATGAGGTCCGCGCGTTCGACCTGTCGGCCGATGCCGTCGCCCGCGCGCAGGAGAATGGCGCGCAGGCGTTCGGTTCCGCCGCCGAGGCGGTGGATGGCGTGGATGCGGTCGTCACCATGCTGCCCGACGGCAAGATCGTGGATGCGCTCTACGCCGGCGAGGTGATCGGCAAGGCGCCGCCATCGGCGATCCTGATCGATTGTTCCACTATCGATGTGGCGACGGCGCGCGCGGTGAGCCAGGCCGCCGCGGCGCAGGGTTACGAGATGGTCGACGCGCCCGTTTCCGGCGGGATCGCGGCGGCCAACGCGGGCACGCTGACATTCATGGCCGGCGGCAGCGACGGGGCGTTCGTTCGGGCCGAGCCGCTTCTCGCTGCGATGGGCAAGGCGGTGATCCATGCGGGCGCGGCAGGGGCGGGGCAGGCGGCCAAGATCTGCAACAACATGCTGCTCGGCATCCATATGAACGGCACTTGCGAGACATTCCGATTGGCGGAGAAGCTCGGGCTCGATCTTCAGAAATTCTACGATATCGCCTCGGTATCCTCGGGCCAGAACTGGTCGATGACCTCCTATTGCCCGGTGCCCGGCGTCGGGCCGCAGACGCCGGCGGACAACAATTATCAGGGTGGTTTCGCCACAGCGCTGATGCTCAAGGATCTCAGGCTTGCGATGGAAGCGGCCGAGAGTGCGGGGGCGTCCGTGCCGATGGGGCAACGTGCAAAAGACCTCTATGAAGCGTTCGACGGAGCAGGTAACGGGAGTCTCGATTTCTCCGCGATCATAAAATCGCTCTAAGGGGCCGGCGTCCCTCGAGCAGGAAGAGGGAAGCAGCGTGACCGATATTGCCGTTGCGGCCAGCTACGAGCTGAAGCCCGCGCGTTATCCCGACAAATCAGGCCATGATCTCCTGCGCGACATCATCAAGGGTGCGCTCAAGCAGTGGCCGATCGGCCCCAAGGATATCGATGGCCTGCTTGTTTCGCCGAGCGGCCAGGCCGGCGGTGCTGGGGTAGATTGTTATATTCACGACAAAATCATCTCCGAACTCGCGATCAAGCCGAGCTTCGCGGAGACGATCAATGCCGGCGGAGCGACTTTCGCGATGATGGTCAACCGCGCGGCGATGGCGATTGCGGAAGGGCGGGCAAGCGCGGTGCTGTGCATCTCCTCGGGCAAGTTCCTCAAGATCAGCCAGGGTGGAGGCGAAGCCGCCAAGATGATCAGCGAGCCCGACATGGAAGCGCCCTACGGCACGTTCATTCCCGGCCTCTACGCGCTGATCGCCACGGAATTCATGCACAAGCGGGGCATAACCAAGGAAGATATGGCGCGCGTGGCTGTCGCACAGCGGCAATGGGCGTTGCGGAATCCGGATGCGCGGATGCATCAGGCGGGGCCGATCACGGTGGAAGACGTGCTCGGCTCGCGTCCGATCGCCTATCCGTTCAACTTCCTGGATTGCTCCATACCGTCGGAAGGCGGCGGCGCAGTGCTGGTCGCGCGCGGCGATCTGGCACGCAAATGGGCGAAACAGCCGGCCTATGTGCTGGGTTACGGTGAATCCCATCCCAAGGGCACGATGAGTTCGCCCGGCAGCCTGATCGAGACCGGTGCGCTGACTTCTGGTGCGGATGCCTTCGCACGTGCGGGCCTGGCACCTGCGGATATTGACGTAGCGCAGCTTTACGATGCGTTCAGCGCGACCCCGCTACTGCTGCTGGAGAACCTCAAATTCGTGGACGAGGGTGGTTCGGGCGAGTTCGTGCGCAGTGGCGCAATGGACCCCGGCGGACGCCTGCCGGTAAACACCTATGGCGGGTTGTTGTCTTTCGGACATACGGGGGACTCCTCCGGCATGTCGGTGCTGGTCGAGGGTGTGCGGCAGGTGATGAATGAAGCGGGGGATCGTCAGGTGCCGAATGCGGATCGTGGCCTCGTCCATTGCTATGGGGGCATGATGTTCGACCACGTCACTCTGATTCTGGGGCGCGAAGCATGAGCGGCAAGCTGATCCCGGAACCGAACGAAGTGACTCAGCTTTACTGGGAAGGCACTGCCGAAGGCGAACTGCGCGTCAAGCATTGCCCGTCCTGCGAAGCGCTGTTTCGCTTCAACCATGCCTGGTGCCCCGAATGCGGCAATGCGGAACTGGACTGGCGGAAGACCAGCGGCCGCGGCGTGGTGACGAACTTCACCATCATCCATGTGCCGCCCTATGAAGCCTATGCGGATGAAGTGCCTTACGTCCTCGCCCTGATCGAACTGGAGGAAGGCGTGCGGGTGATGATGAACGTCATCGATTGCGATCCCGCCTCGGTCCATATCGGGATGAAGGTGGCGCTGACATTCGAGACGCGCGGAGATGTGCAGTTGCCGCAGTTCAGGCCGGCTTGAGATTTTTCCGTCATCCCAGCGAAGGCTGGGATCTCGTGGTGCCAGGCGGTGCCTGCGATAGCGATCCAAGCCTTCGCTGGGATGACGTGTGACGTTCAATTCACCGCCCTCTCGCGCCCGGCCCAGTAAGGCGCGCGCAGTTCGCGTTTCAAAACCTTGCCCGCCGCGTTACGGGGGACTTCGGCGATGAAGTCCACCGACTTTGGCAGCTTGTAGCCGGCGATCCGCGCGCGGGCGAAGTCGATGATCTCGGCCTCGCTCGCGCTCTTGTCCGGCGCGAGGACCACGCAGGCTTTCACCGCTTCGCCCCAGCGCGGATCGGGCACGCCGATCACCGCCACATCCGCCACAGCCGGATGACCGAAGATCGCGCTTTCGACTTCGGCCGGATAGATGTTCTCCGCGCCCGAAACGATCATGTCCTTGATGCGATCGTGAAGGAACAGATAGCCGTCTGCATCGAGGAAGCCCGCATCGCCCGTCTTGAGCCAGCCGTCCGGCGCCTGGGTGCGGGCGGTCTCTTCCGGCTTGCCCCAATAGCCGGCCATGTTCTGGATCGAACGGATCTCGATCTCGCCTGTCTCGCCGGGCGGCAGGATCGCGCGGCTGTCCGGATCGACAACGCGCAGTTCCACGCCCGGCATCGGCAGGCCCGCGCTGCGCATGCGCGGGTTGCCGGATACCTCATGGTCGGGCGGGGGGAGATAGGCGATCGAGCCGCAGGTCTCGGTCATCCCGTAATGTTGGCAGAAGCCGCAATCGAACACGTCGACCGCTTCGCGCAGCAGATCGAGCGCGATGGGCGAGGCGCCGTAGATCATCGTGCGCAGTCTGCTGTAATCGACGCTGCGGACATCGGGATGGGCCAGCAGCTGCCGGATGGCGGCAGGAACGATGAACAGCTTGGACACTCCGTAGCGTTCGAAGGCGGCAAGCATCAGGGCGGGTTCGAATTGGGCGTGGACGATGTTGACTGCCCCATGGAAGGACGCGGCGACTGCGGCACCCGTCCCGCCGATATGGGCGATGGGCATGGCCATCAGGTTCACGTCGTCCGGGCTCCAGACGTTCCAGTCGAACCCCGCCTGGCGCATCAGGCGCCGACCGTCGAGCATGTTGCGATGGGTCAGCATCACTCCTTTGGGCAGGCCCGTGGTGCCGGAAGTGTAGAGCATCAGGAACACGGTGTCGGGCGTGTCGGCATGCGGGAGGGGGCCATCGCTCGCCGCATCGCGCCAGGTGGCGAATTGCGGCAGTTCGCCGATCGCGCCGTCCACCGCGATCACGAGCGGCCGATGCGCCAGCGCGTCGATGATGATCGGCAGGATGCCGGCGAATTCGGGCGTGACGAACAGGATCGAAGGCGCGCAATCGGCCAGGATCTGCGCCATTTCTGTCGGTGCCAGTCGCCATTGCACTGGCGCGGTGATGATGCCTGCCTTTGCCCCGCCGAACAGCAGTTCGAAGAATTCATCGCAACCCTTGCCGACATAGCCCACGCGATCGCCCGGTTTGCAGCCTGACGCGTACAGGGCGCGAGCGACGCGATCCGTATTCGCGTCGAATTCGGCCCAGCTGGTCGTGCGGTCCTGGTATATGAAGGCCGGGCTCTGCGGGCAATGCCGCGCGTGATAACGGGCAATGTCGCCCACGGTTTGCATGGCATCGTAATCGACCGGGTCTGCGGCTTCAGACATTTATCTCTCTCGTCATGCCAGCGAAGGCTGGCATCTGTCGCCGTTAGCGCACTTCCGCTTGCGACCCCAGCCTGCGCTGGGGTGACGAGAGTATAATTGTTGGTGTCAACCCTCCCGCAACGCATCCGCATGGCGATCGCGGATGACCTTCTTGTCGATCTTGCCGGTCGCGGTCATCGGCACGGGTTCGAAGAATATCCGGTCGGGCATCCACCATTTTGCGACGCGTTCCTCCAGGAAGGCGCGCATCTCCTGTTCGCACAGCGCGGCGCCGTCATGGACTTCCACCAGCATGATCGGGCGCTCTTCCCATTTGGGGTGATAGACGCCGGCCACGGCCGCGACTTTCACGCCGGGGCAGCCGGCGGCGGCGTTTTCCAGATCGATCGAGCTGATCCATTCGCCGCCCGACTTGATCACGTCCTTCTTGCGGTCCGTGATGCGCATGAAGCCGAGTTCGTCGATGGTGGAGATATCGCCCGTGTCGAACCAGCCATCGGCGTCGCAGGCGCTCTTGTCCGTCCGGAAGTACCGTTCCAGCACCCATGGGCCGCGCACCATCAGCGGGCCGGATTCCTTCCCGTCATGCGGCAGGGGCTCGCCCGTTTCCTCGTCCACGATCTTGAGGTCCATGCCGAACATCATGCGGCCCTGCCGCGTCCAGATCTGTTCATTCTCCGCTTCGCGCCCGCGTGTGGAGAGCGCGGGGGTGGACGTGGCGACCACGCCCAACGGGCTCGTCTCGGTCATGCCCCAGATCTGCTGCACGCTGACGCCGCGCTTGTCGAAGCTCGCCGCCATGTCGCGCGGCACGGCCGAACCACCGATGATCACGCGCTGCAACGTTCCGGGACTGTCGCCGGTACGATCGAGATAATCGAGATACATCGTCCAGATGGTCGGCACGCCGCCGGAGAAAGTGACGCCTTCCTGCTCGATCAGGCTGTGCAGGCTGGCCCCATCGAACTTGTCGCAAGGGAAGACGAACTTCACCCCGTTGATGGCCCCGGCGAAAGGGAGGCCCCAGGCAGTGGCGTGATAGAGCGACTGGCAGGGCATCACCACGTCGAAGGCGGAGAAATTGAGCGCGCCCGAAAGCCCCGCGGCCATGGCGTGGAGCACCACCGAACGGTTGGAATAGAGCACGCCCTTGGGATCGCCTGTGGTGCCGGAAGTGTAGCACAGGAACGCGCCGGCATTCTCGTCCTGCGCGGGCCAGGCATAGGTGGTCGGCTTGCCGGCGATCAGCATCTCGTAGCCGTCGTAACCGGTAGGCGTCCGTTCCGCATCGGTGAGCGTGACGACCTTCTCGATCGCTGTCAGCCGGTCGGCGATGCGTTCGTAGATCGCCACCATGTTGCGGTCGAGGAGAAGGACGCGGCTGCCGGCGTGATTGATGGTGTAGACCAGATGATCGTCCGGCAAGCGCGGATTGGCGGTGTGCAGCACCGCGCCGATGCCTGGAACGGCGTAGAACAGCTCGAAATGGCGGTGGTTGTTCCATGCGAGGGAGGACAGCCGGTCGCCCGGACGGACGCCCAGATCGGTGAGCATGTGCGCCAGCTGCGCAGCGCGGGCGTAAGCGCCGGCATAGTCGCTGCGCCATTCCGGCTCGTCCACATTCCGCGAGACGATTTCCTGCGTGGCGTGCGCGGTCGCGGCGAAGCGCAATATGTCGATGATCGCCAGCGGGTAGGGCTGCATCAGACCGGGCAACATGGCTCTTCGAGGCTCCTCTTGTGCGCCGGCGCGGGTTTTCCCGATGCCCGGCGTTCCGGGCATTTTGGCGCAAGCGGCTGGAGAAATGAAGCGCTCGTGATGTGCGGGACTTGATGGTTTCAGGCTTTGAACACGACTGTGCGCGTCCCGTTGAGGAAAACCCGGTCTTCCAGATGGTAGCGGACCGCTTCGGCCAGCACGCGCTGTTCGATGTTGCGGCCCTTGCGGACCAGTTCTTCCGGTGTGTCGGAATGGCTGATCGGTTCCACGTCCTGCGCGATGATCGGGCCTTCGTCGAGATCGGCGGTGACGTAGTGCGCGGTGGCGCCGATCATCTTCACGCCGCGCTCATGGGCCTGGTGATAGGGCTTCGCCCCCTTGAAACCGGGCAGGAAGCTGTGGTGGATATTGATGCAGCGGCCCGAAAGGAACGCCGCCAGATCGTCCGACAGGATCTGCATGTAGCGGGCGAGGACAATCAGTTCCGCGCCGGTTTCCTCCACGATCTGCTTGATCCGCTGTTCCTGCGCAGGCTTGGTGTCCTTCGCCACGGGCAAATGATGGAACGGGATGTCGTCGCCGATCATCGAGGCGTGCAACGCTTCGCGGGGGTGGTTGGAGACGATGCCGACGATATTCATGTTCAGTTCGCCGATGCGCTGGCGATAGATCAGATCGGTCAGGCAGTGGTCGAACTTGGACACCAGGATCAGCACGCGGTGCGGGCGATGACTGCGGTGGAGCATCCATTCCATGCCCAATTCCCCGGCCACCGGAGCGAAGGCCGCGCGCACGGCTTCCGGCGTGGTGGTGTCCACCAGTTCGAACATCACGCGCATGAAAAAGCGATCGTTCAACTGATCGTTGAATTGCTGGGCATCCAGGATGTTGCCGCCATTGTCTGCAAGGAAGTTCGCGACCCGGGCCACCAGGCCGGGCCGGTCATCGCATTGCAGGCTGATGGTGCAGACTTCGCTCACCCCGATATCCTCCCAGGTGCACTCTATGGTGCGCGGCTCCTAAACAAATCATAGGGCTGCGTATAGGGCTCGCAATGACGTTAGACGGCAAGAAGACTGGGTCCGAGCAGGGTGAGCAGCTTCACATCGATCGCAGCACCCTCCTTGCGGCGGGCGGTCACGAAGTCGGGCAGATCCTTCAGCGCGACGCGATGGCAGGTGATGTTCTCACCCTCGATCCCGCCGCCATCGCCCACGCGGGTGAGGTGGGAAGCGCGCACCAGGGTGAAGCTCTCGCTGACCATGCCGGGGGAAGAGAAGAACTCGCCCAGATCCTCGAGCTTCTCCGCGCGATAGCCGGTCTCTTCCTCCAGCTCGCGCCCGGCGGCGAGGAGCGCGTTTTCCCCGGCGTCCGCCCCGTCGCCGATCAGGCCGGCGGGGAGTTCCAGGCAGACACGGCCCAGCGGCACGCGATACTGTTCGACCAGCAGGACATGACCGTCCTCCACTGCCAGGATCACCGCGGCGCGGATGCCCCGCGCGCGTGAGACATATTCCCATCTTCCGCGCGTCTTGGCCGTGATGAAGCGGCCCTGCCATTCGATATTCTCGGGCAGTTCTGCGTCGGGATCGATCATATTTCGATGAGCCTGTCGGGTAGTTCGTTGATGTCGTCGCCTTTGCGCGGCAAGTGCTCAGCCAGGATCGCGCCAACCTTCTCGGTCGCGGCGATGATGCCGTCGGCCACGCGACCGTCCTTCAGATGGGCGAGCATGGCATGCATTGCATCGCCCCAGGTGTCGGGATGCACTTTCGATGCGATCGCCTCGTCCGCCAGGATCTCCGCCCGGTGTTCTCGCATGGAGAGATAGATGAGGATGCCGGTGCGCCCGCGCGTGCGCCGCTCCGCTCCGATGCGGAAGCAGAGCAGGGCGCGGGCATGGACGCGCGCGGTCTTGATCGGGCCGGGGATCAACGCATATTTGACCGGCGACCAGAGCTGGATCGCCCAGATCACGAGGAAAGCCGCCGTTGCCGCGAAGCCGGCGAGCGTGAACAGCTCTGCCGGGCTCCAGCGTCCGTTCCAATGGCCGAAGACCGTCTCTACCACTCGGATCGGCCATCCGGGCAGCAGGATGAAGCCGGTGAGCTTGGCGAAGGCGGCCAGCGCCGCCCAGGCGAGCGCGACATCGGAATAGCCGTCGGACCGGTCGGTCAGGATCGTCACGATCTCGCCTGACGTATGCGCTTCGGCGCGCATAACCGCTTCGCTCACGCGCTGGTGGTCTGCCTCGCCGAGGATCGGGTCCATGATCATCTCCGCCTCCTACCAGCTGCCCGAGGAGCCGCCACCGCCGAAGCTGCCGCCGCCCCCACCGAAACCGCCGCCGAAACCTCCACCGAAGCCGCCGCCACGACCCGATCCGCCACCCCAGACGATCACCGGCGGTACGCCGCCCATGCCGCGATAGCGCCGACCGCCGATACCCATCGCAGGCAGGATGAAGAAGAACAGCACGAACAGGCCGAAGATGATCAGCGGGAATGGGAAGCCCTGGTCCTGCTGCTCCGCCTCCTGCTTGGCCTTGAGCGCGATCTGGCGGGCCTGGTCTTCAGGGAGGGTCAGTTGCGCGATGATGGCATCCGTGCCGGCGACGATCCCGCCCGGCATATCGTCAGCCTTGAAGCGCGGCAGGATCGTCTTGTTGATGATAAGGAAGGACAGGCCATCGGTCAGCACCGGTTCGAGGCCGTAGCCGACCTCGATCCGCACCTTGCGTTCGTTCGGCGCGACGATCAGCAGCGCGCCGTCATTGCGCTGCTTGTCGCCGATCCCCCAGTGCCGGCCCAGGCGGTAGCCGTAGTCCGAAATCTCGTAGCCCTGCAGGCTGGGGAGGGTGACCACAACAAGCTGGCGCTGGGATTGCGTTTCCAGACTCTGCAATTTCGCATCGAGTTGCGCTTCCACGTCCGGCGGAATGATGTTGGCGCCATCGATCACGCGACCCGAAAGCGCGGGGAACGTCTGCGCGCCAGCATGGCCCGGCCATGCGAGCAGGACCAGGATCGCCAGGAACCAGTTGCAGGCGTCAAGCCGCGCCATCGCTAGGGCCTGTCAGAGCTTTCCTTCAAGGCTCGGCGCCACTTCCGCCCCCGGCGTGGCGGCCTGATAGGGCACCATCACTTTCGCGCCATAGAACAGCTTGGCGCCGATCGCGTCGGGGAAGGTGCGGATACGGGTGTTATACTCCTGCACCGCGCCATTATAGTCGCGGACAGCGATCCGGATGCGGTTCTCCTGTCCTTCGAGCTGGCTCTGGAGCATCTGGTAATTCGTGATGCTCTTGAGCTCCGGATAGGCTTCCACATTGGCGAGCAGGCGGCCGAAGCCCGCGAGCGAGCCGGAAAGCTGGTTCTGCGCCGCCTGGAACTGCGCCATCTTGGCAGGATCAGTCAGATCGTCGGCGTTCAGCTGGATGCTGGTCGCCTTGGCGCGCGCTTCCACCACGCCGGTGAGAATCCCCTTTTCCTGTTCGGCCGCGCCCTTGGCTACGGCGGCGAGATTGGGGACCAGGTTGGCGCGTTCCTGGAACGCGGCCTGCACGTCGGCCCAGCGCGCCTTGGCGTTCTCCTCCGCCGTGGGGACGGAATTGAGGCCGCAGGCGGTCAGGCTGGTGGCGGCCAGCGCAGCGAGCGCGAATTTCACGGGACGGGAAGCGGACATCGGGCCGGTGCTCCTCACACTGCCGCGCACATGCGCGGCCTGCCCGGAATGTAGCGAGCGTCCGATCCGGCGCAAGGCGGCTCATGCAATAAGTGCCTGACGATTAGCGATTGTTAGTTTTCGGGTGTGGTGGCAGTTTCGCGCCGGATGTGAAGCAGAGGAGACCGATATGCTCAACGAATTCAAGACATTCATTTCCCGGGGCAACGTCATCGACCTCGCGGTCGGCGTGATCATCGGCGCGGCTTTCGGCAAGATCGTGAGCTCCTTGACCGACGACGTCCTCATGCCGGTGATCGGGATGGTCACGGGTGGCATCGACTTCACCAACAAGTTCGTCATGCTGGGCAGCGTTCCGGCCGACTACAAGGGATCACTGACCGATTACGCCGCGCTCAAGGCCGCAGGCGTGCCGCTGTTGGGCTACGGTGCCTTCGTGAACGCGCTGATCAATTTCCTGATCATCGCTTTCGTGATCTTCCTCGTCGTGAAGCAGGCGAACAAGATCCTGTCCACGCCCCCGGAAGCTCCGGCCGGGCCGACCGAAGTCGACGTGCTAACGGAAATCCGCGACGAATTGCGCAAGCGCGCCTGAACAGCGGGCCGATCAAGCGCTCACTTCACATTAAGCCGGCAGGGCCTATATAGGGCCTCGCCGGCTTCGGCCGGCTATGGCGATAAACTGCGGCGTGCAATAGGCGCAGCGGACCCGGGGGCAGTACCCGGCGGCTCCACCACCTCTTCCGTTGTCGCGGAGGAAATGAAGGGGCCGAACCAGGATCGACGTGTGTTGAAAAGCGCTGTTTTCGTCCGGGCTGAGTAACCCGTTAAAGGCTCAAAACTCATAAGTGCCAACGACAACGAAGCACTTGCTCTCGCTGCGTAATTCTAGGGGCTAACGCCCTGAAGTTACAAAGTTAGAACGCGGTTGGACCCACCGGTCAACAGAAGCGGATTCCAGCGGCCTGGGGTGGGCCGGGCAACAGAACCACCCCACCTATTTCCGACATGATCAAAATTATCGTCATCCCGGCGAAGGCTGGGATCTTCCGCTTGGCGCGTCGCCGATGGAGCTCCCAGCCTTCGCCAGGATGACGGTCTATATTTCCGATTTGGCGATTGTCTCCACCGCCTTCACGCGCTCGCGTTCGAAGTTCAGACAGTCGAGGATCTTTGCGCCCGCCATGAACACCGCGCCGGTGCAGGCGAGGAACAGCAGCTTTCCGCCAAAGCCGGGAAAACGCGTGAGATAGACGCTGCCGCGTTCCACCGCGCCGAGCGCGAGCGCATAGATGATCAGATAGGCTTCCCACTTCGTCTTTATGACAAACAGCCGGCTGATCTTGCGAAACATCGTAACCTCTCACTAACCACGTTGGGCAGCAACCATCATGCCAATCCCCGAATATCGGGCAAGAGCTTGGTTAACACCGTCTCAACTGTAAACAGGACCGACATTTCGATCGGCGTCGGCCGCTTGCCCGGCCGGCTCGTATCGGCCATAGGCCCAGCATCTTACCGACCGGTCGGGCTTTGCGGTGACTGGCGATTCACATTGTCGAAAGGGCACCAGCATGAGTGGGCGGGTCGAACGCGCAGGTCTTCAGGTCGATGGCGAGCTGGCGAGTTTCGTCGAGGACAAGGTGCTGGGGCCGCTGGGCGTGGAGCCGGCGGCGTTCTGGGCCGGTTTTGCCGATCTGTGCGGCGTGTTTGTCCCCCGCAATCGCGCGCTGCTGGCCAAGCGCGACACGATCCAGCGTCAGATCGACGAGTGGCATGGCGCGCGTGCGGGACAGGCGCATGATCCGGCAGCCTACAAGGCGTTCCTCGAAGAGATCGGCTATCTCGTACCGCCGCCGGGCGTTTTTGAGATCGGTACGCAGAATGTCGATGCGGAAATAGCCACGATGGCTGGCCCGCAGCTCGTGGTGCCGGTGCTCAATGAACGCTTTGCTCTGAACGCCGCCAATGCCCGTTGGGGCAGCCTCTATGACGCGCTTTACGGCACCGACGTGCTCGACGCGCCGCCAGCCCGCTCCGGCGGCTATGACCAGGAACGCGGCGCTGCCGTGATCGCCTATGTCCGCCGCTTCCTGGACGAGCGTCTGCCGGGCTGGGAGAAGGCGCTGACCGGCGGCGATTGCCCCCACAAATTCGCCACGCGTGACGGTGATCCAGCCAACGGCGTGATGTTCATGAACAATGGCCTTCATATCGAGATCGTGGTGGATCGCAGCCATCCGGTGGGCGCGACCGATCCGCTGGGCATTGCCGATGTCGTGATGGAAGCGGCGCTCACGACGATCATCGACATGGAGGATTCGGTCGCGGCGGTGGATGCCGAAGACAAGATCCTGGCCTACACCAACTGGCTTGGCCTGATGCGGGGCGACCTGACCGCCAGCTTCGCCAAGGGCGGCAAGACCGTCGAACGCGCGCTGGAAGCGGACAAGGAATGGACCGCGCCTTCGGGCTCCAAGTTCAGCCTGCCGGGCCGCAGCCTGATGTTCGTGCGCAATGTCGGCCATCTGATGACCAATCCGGCGATCTTGCTGCCGGACGGGTCCGAGATTCCCGAAGGGATCATGGATGCAGTCATCACCAGTGCGATCGGCAAGCATGATGTCGATGGGCTCGGCCGCTATCGCAATAGCCGGAAGGGCTCGATCTATATCGTGAAGCCCAAGATGCACGGGCCCGAGGAATGCGCTTTCACCAATGATCTGTTCGACGCGGTGGAGAATCTGCTGGGCCTGCCGCGCCATACGGTGAAGGTCGGCGTGATGGACGAGGAACGCCGTACCAGCGCCAATCTGGACGCCTGCATCCATGCGGTGAGAGACCGGATCGTGTTCATCAACACCGGCTTCCTCGACCGCACGGGCGACGAGATGCATACTTCGATGCGCGCAGGCCCGATGATCCGCAAGGGCGCCATGCGCGCGTCGGCCTGGATCGACGCTTACGAAAAGCGCAATGTCGCCATCGGTCTCTCCCACGGCCTGTCCGGCAAGGCGCAGATCGGCAAGGGCATGTGGCCCGCGCCCGACAAGATGGGCGACATGGTGGAACAGAAGATCGGCCATCCCATGACCGGCGCCAACACTGCCTGGGTTCCATCCCCCACGGCCGCCACGCTCCATGCGCTGCACTATCATGCGGTGGACGTGTTCGCGCGCCAGGGCGAAATCGCCAAGGCCGGCACGCCGTCTCTCGATGCTCTGCTCACCATTCCGCTCGCCCAGGGCACCAACTGGTCGGAAGAGGAAGTGCGCGAGGAGTTGGACAACAACGCGCAGGGCCTGCTTGGCTATGTCGTGCGCTGGATCGATCAGGGGGTCGGCTGTTCCAAGGTGCCGGACATCAACGATGTCGGCCTGATGGAAGACCGCGCGACCCTGCGCATCTCCAGCCAGCACATGGCGAACTGGCTGCTCCACGGCGTGTGCAGCGAAGCCCAGGTGATGGACAGCCTGAAACGCATGGCGGCCAAGGTCGATGCGCAGAACGCCGGCGATCCGCTCTACGAGCCGATGGCGGGCAACTGGGACACCAGCTACGCCTTCCGCGCGGCCTGCGACCTGGTGTTCAAGGGCGTGGAACAGCCCAACGGCTATACCGAGCCGCTGCTCCATGCCTGGCGTTTGAAGAAGAAGGCTTCCGTCTAGAAAATCCGTTCCTCCTGAGCTTGTCGAAGGACAGTCTTCTCTTCGAAGGGAAAAGCGGGGCTTCGACAAGCTCAACCCGAACCGGGTGTCGTTGTTAGGCCTTGCACTTGCAGTCGATCAGCCCGCTCAGATGATCGAGCCAGCTGTCGCCGGCCAGTTCCTCGTCACTCACCCAATCGGAGGAGAGGACGGCGAGGAACGTAACCGGGCCTGACACCATCGTCATCATGCTCATAGCCGTCTTCCGCGTGTCGAGATCCGGCTTGTAGATGCCGGCCTCGACGAGCTTCACGACGCAGCGATGGACATGGCTGATGATCAGTTCCGCGCGATCCTTCAGGAACTCGTCATGGATCACCGATTTCGATTTCTGGAATTCGGAGATAGATATCCGCGCAGTGTGCCGTTCGTTGAGATAGATATCGAACAATGCGGCGAAGATGTGGCGCGTGGGATTGCCTTCGCGCGTCAGTATCTCGTCCACGAGCGCTCCCAGCAATCGCGTCGTGCGATGGGAAGCTTCCTGGAGGAGGGCGGTGATCAGGCCATCCTTGCTGCCGAAATAATAGCGGACCATCTCGGGCGACGTTCCGGCGCGCTCGGCCACTTCCTTGACCGTGATCTCATTATGCGTCCGTTCCGTCAGGCATGCGCGGAAGGCGTTCAGCAAGGCGTCGTGGATGGGAGAGGTGGTCGCTCCAGCCGGTCGGCCGCGTTGGCGCGCGTGATCGGCCCCACGCTCCTCCACACCTTTGCCACCCATCCGATTCACTCCACCGATCCCGTTGTATCGCGGTACAATTAAACTTCGCCCAAGCACCCGAAAAGTCGATATCTAGACTGCCGACCTGAGTTCCTTGGAGAGGCAGAACTATGTACGATCTCGTGATCCGCAACGGCCAGATCATCGATGGCCTGGGCGGAAGCCCCTATCCCGCCGACGTCGCCGTGAAGGATGGTATCATCGCCAGGATCGGCACGGTGGAAGCCGGCGCCGGCGCGGAAGAGATCGACGCCAGGGGCTGCATTGTCACTCCCGGCTTTATCGACGTGCACACTCATTACGACGGCCACGCCACCTGGACCGATCGTCTCGTCCCGTCCTCCAACCACGGAGTCACCACTGCCGTGATGGGCAATTGCGGCGTCGGCTTCGCGCCCTGCCGCCCGGACGATCACGACAAGATGATCGAGCTGATGGAAGGCGTGGAGGACATCCCGGGTGTCGTCATGCGCGAAGGCATCCCGTGGGAATGGGAGACGTTCCCCGAATATCTCGAATTCCTCAGCAAGCGCAGCTACGACATGGACGTCGCCGCCTATCTCCCGCACGCGCCCCTGCGGGTCTATGTGATGGGCGATCGCGCGCTTCACCGCGAGGACGCCACGGAAGCGGATCGCGCTGAGATGCGCCGTATCGCCAAGGAGGCGATCGAAGCGGGTGCGCTCGGTTTCGCGAGTTCGCGCTCGATCAATCACAAATCGACCGGCGGCGAATTGATCCCCAGCATCTCCGCACATGAGGACGAACTGAAGAGTATCGCCAACGGGCTCAAGGACGCCGGATCGGGTCTGATGCAGATCATCTCGGACTTCGATGATCCCAAGGGCGAATTCGCGATGATCCGCCGTGTGGCGGAAGAGGCGGAACGCCGGCTCACTTTCTCGCTGATGCAGTTTCCCCATGATGTCACGCGCTGGGCCACGATCCTCGAAGACGCGGAACGCGCGGCGGCGGAAGGCCTGCCCGTGACCGCACAGGTCTGCGGCCGTCCGGTGGGTGTGCTGTCGGGACTGGAGCTCAGCACCAATCCGTTCACTTTCTGCCCGTCCTACAAGGCGATCGCCGATCTGCCGCTGGCCGAGCGGGTCGAGAAGATGCGTGATCCCGAAGTGCGCAAGGCGATCGTCAGCGAATATCCCACGCTCTCCTTCGAGCCGATCTCCGGCGCGATGGCCGCTCCGCAGGTTATGTTCCCGATGAGCGAGGACATGGACTACATGCCAGACTTGAGCGAGAACATGGCGGCTCTGGCGGAGAAGGAAGGGCGTCTTCCGGCGGAGCATATCTACGATTTCCTGCTGCAGGACGGCGGCAGGACGATCATCTACCAGCCGTTCCTCAACTATTGCGAAGGCAATACCGACGCGATCGAGCGGATGCTGGCGAGCACGATCACGGTGCCGGGCCTGGGCGATGGCGGCGCGCATTGCAGCGCGATCTGTGATGCCAGCCTGCCGACCTATTTGCTGATGCGCTGGACCGGTGAAACCGAAGGTCCGTTCTCCCTGCCGCAGATGGTGAAGTCGCTGACTTCGGATTGCGCGACGGCGGTGGAACTGAACGATCGCGGCCGGCTGGTGGAAGGGCTCAAGGCCGATATCAACGTGATCGATATCGACAAGCTCGACCTCAAGCGCCCGGTGATGGTGTACGATCTCCCGATGGGCGGCGGCCGGCTGAACCAGAAGTCTTCGGGTTATGTCGCGACGGTGGTCTCAGGCAAGGTGACTTATCGCGATGGCGTGGCGACGGGCGAACTGCCCGGCCGGCTGGTGCGCGGCACGCGGCCTGACGGGAAGCCGGTGCGGGGTGAGCGGGAAATGGTTGCCGTCTAACCTTTCGTCCGTTCGTCCTGAGCTTGTCGAAGGATCGTTTTTCCTTTCAGCGGCGATCCCAGAAGAAATGCTGCCCTTCGACGGGCTCAGGGCGAACGGACTTATCTTGTAGTTGAGGCGCTCAACTCCCGCGCCACGCTGACGAATTCCGCGACGCTCAGCGTTTCGGCGCGGCGTTGCGGATCGATGCCGACACGCTCCAGAGCTTCCAATGCGCCGGGCAGGCCTTTCAGGCTCTGGCGCAGCATCTTGCGCCGCTGGCCAAAGGCGGCTTCGGTCACGCGTTCCAGCGTTCTGGCCGAGACATCGTCCGGCATTGCGGCCGGCTCCACATGCACGATGGCCGACATGACCTTGGGCGGCGGCGTGAAAGCGCTGCGATGAACTTTCATCGCCAGCCTCGCTTTCGTGCGCCACTGCGCCAATACGGCGAGGCGGCCATAGGCGGAACTGTCCGGCTGGGCGACGATGCGCTGGGCCACCTCCTGCTGGAACATCAGCGTCAGCGAACTCCAGCGCGGCGGCCAGTCCTGGCTCGAGAGCCATCCGGTGAACAGTGCCGTCCCGACATTGTAGGGCAGATTGGCGACCACGGCATAGGGTCGGTCGAACAGCGTGGCGGGATCGATTTTCAGGGCATCGCCTTCGATCACGCGCAGCTTGCCGGGGAAGGCCTCTGCCAGTTCGGCCAGCGCGGGCAGGCAGCGCCGATCCATCTCGATTGCGGTGACTTCCGCGCCCGCTCGCAAGAGGGCACGTGTCAGTCCGCCGGGGCCGGGGCCGACTTCCAGAACAGGATGGTCGTTGAGGCCGCCGGGGATCGCGGCGATGCGGTCCAGCAATTGCTCGTCGAACAGGAAATTCTGTCCCAGCGCCTTGGACGCGCTCAGCCCGTGGCGCGCGATCACGTCACGCAAGGGAGGGAGGCTCATGATGCTGTCGCGCGCTGCGCGGCGGCGTCGCCTGCCATGCGGATCGCGGCGATCGTGGCGCCGGCATCGGCCCGACGCTTGCCGGCGAGGTGGAACGCCGTTCCGTGATCGGGCGAGGTGCGGATGATCGGCAGACCCAGCGTCATGTTCACACCCCGGTCGAAATCCAGCGCTTTGAGCGGGATCAGCGCCTGATCGTGATACATCGCGATCGTCACATCGAACCCGTCTCGCACATGGGGGGAGAACAGCCCGTCGGCCGCGTGCGGACCGGATGCATCGATCCCATCTGCCTGCAGCGCTGCGATGGCGGGCGCAATGATGCGGGCTTCCTCGTCCCCGAACTTGCCGCCTTCGCCGGCATGGGGATTGAGCGCGCAGATCGCGATGCGTGGATGCGCGATGCCGAAATCCTTGCGCAGCCCTTCGGCCACGATCCTCGTCCGGCTCCGGATCAGGTCGATCGAAAGGAGGCCGGGCACATCCGCCAGCGCGCAATGGACGGTCATCGGCACAGTCTTGAGGCGCGGGCCGGCGAGCAGCATCACTGCATCTTCTGCCGCGACATTGCAGGCGGCCGCGACGAATTCGGTCTGGCCGGGGTGATCGAAGCCGACTTCGGCGAGTAGCGCCTTGGCGATCGGACCGGTGACGATGCCCGCTGCTTCACCATCGATCGCAAGCCGCGTGGCATGGGTCAGGGAGGTAAGAGCCAGCTCCGCTCCCGCGCGGTCAGGCTGGCCGGGAAGGTAGACCCCATCCACCTCACCCAACACGGGCAGGGCGGTGGGAAACAGCTCGGCGGCTTCCTCTACGCTGGGCACCCGCACGATCGGTACGTTCAAGCCACGGGTCTTGGCCGCGGCGGCCAGCAGGCCTGCGCCGCCCAAGACGACGAAAGGAGGTAGCGCTTCCGCCTCACGCCGTGCCCAGGCGTCGCAGATCAGTTCGGGGCCGACACCGGCGGGATCGCCGAGCGATACCGCGAGCACCACCATGTCCGATCAGTTATATTCGATCACCGCATCGCGGCGAAGGTCGCGCAGATAGCGCTGCGCGCGCTTGCCGACGCGGTCATCCTCGAGCTGCGCCATCACCTGGTCGAAATTGGGCGAATTGGCATTGGCCGGATCGTCACGGCCGCACAGCATCAGCACGCGCACGCCGTCCTTGGCGGAGCCGAAAGGCGGAGTCGTTTCGCCGACCGAAAGGGCGAGCAGGGAATCCTGCAACGCCTTGGGCAGGTCGCGCGCGCGGATATTGTCGTTCGAGACCACGGTTGCGCCCAGGACGGCGGCCTTTTCTTCCGCCTCGCCGCAACCATGAATGTCCTTCACGCCCGCCGCGAAGCTGGCCACGCGCTGCTTCAGCTGCGCCTCGGTCATACCGGCAGGGACAGTCATCGAAATCTGCTTCAGGCTGAGCAGGGCATCGCGGGAATCGGCCATCAGGACCTGGCGCTTGTCGATCATGTAGAGGATCGAGAAGCCGCCCGAGACCTCGATCGGGCCGACGAGCTGGCCGGGCTGCATTTCCTGCGCCACTTTGGCGAGATCGTCGGGCAGCTGGGGCAGGCGTACCCAGCCCAGGTCGCCGCCGACCGCGGCGGTCGATGCCTGCGAATATTGCCGCGCATAGGCCACGAAGCTGCCGCCCTTGCGGAGCTGTTCCACGATCTGCTTGGCATTCTCGAAAGCCGGCGTCTTGTTGTCCGAAGGGGCCGCGAGGTAGATTTCGCCCAGGCGGTATTCGGCGGTGCCCTTGGACGCTTCCATCCGCCCGATCAGTTCCTTCACTTCCTCTTCGGAAATGTTGACGAAGGGCTCCACATTGCGACGGATCAGACGCTGCCAGGCCAGTTCGCCGTGGATCTGGCGTTTAAGCGAGTTGCCGGAAGAGCCGATCTTGTCCAGATAGGCGTCCATCTTCTTGGTGTCCTGGCCGAAATTCTGCGTGGCCACCCGCGCATAGGTCTGGTCGATCTCTTCCTGCGGGATTTCGATCTTCTGTTCCTTGGCGGCCTGGATTTGCAGCGTTTCGTCGATCAGGTTGCGCAGGATCTGAAGGCGCAGGCGGGATTTTTCCTCGTCGGAGATGGGTTGGTTGTTCGCCGCCAGGATCAGCGCCAGGCGCTGGTCGATATCGGTGCCGGTGATGACCGAGCCGTTGACGATCGCGGTCGCATGGCGAACATTGGGATCGTTCGCGCCCATCAGCGTGACGTTCTGGGGGATTTCGATCGTCCCGCCGACATCTTCCGCCACGGCGGGCGCGGCATGGTCGTCGGCCTGCGCCGAAACGGGTGCTGACGCATTCAGCGCCGCAGCCGCGACAATACCCACAATGAGGGCCGCGCGCCTCGCAAACCTGTTACGCTTGGTCGTTTCTACCACTCGAGCAATCCTGACAGATGCGCTATGCGCGCCATTCCCATTGGTCGGCGGCTGATGCCGCCTCACGGCTTAACCAAAGCTGAGTGCGCGCGGATAGCGCGTTTGCGCGGACCTGCCAACGCCTGAGCGCATCCTTTCCACGCGGGCGTTATTTGAAGCCGAGATTGCGCAGCGCGAAGAACAGCTGGAAGGTGTTGCCCAGCCGCGCATCGCCGCTGTCCGCATAGTCGCGGCGCCAGGTGACGCCGAATTCCAGGCAATCGTCCTGATAGGCGACGCCCAGACGCGTGCGCAGCGGCTCGAAGCCGTCGGAAGTGAAGCTCGGATCCTCTTCCTTGTTGGTCAGGTTGACCACGGCGGCGCCGAACAGCGACCAGTAGTTGCCGATCTGCAGGCGGCCGGCCACGCGCACTTCCTCGCGATCCTGGAGGTCCTCCAATGCGTCGATATCGCGGTTGAGGCGCAGATAGCTGACTTCCACATAGGTCTTCTTGCTGCCCACCGTCGCGTCGAATTCATTGCGGCGGACAGCGAGGCTGTCTTTGTCGAGGCGGAAGCGGTGCGTGAAGGAGACGAAATCGCGGAAGCGGATTTCCGTGCGGCCGACGAAATCCGACCAGCGATTGCTCAGGCCGGTCCCTTCGGGCAGCAGCGTCGGTTCACGCGTCAGGCGGTAGGACTGGCCCACCGTGGTCTTTATCATCAGGCCGGGGCGTTCCAGCTGCCAGTCGAACCCGTAGGTGAAGCGCACCCCGTCCTCGATCCGGTCGTAGCCGGGGAAGCGGTTCAATGCGAAGAGGTTGCTGTCTTCCAGATCGATCGCGCGCGCATCCTCGTTCGGGACGGCGAGATTGCGGATCTTCGGCGTGGCGACGATCTGCACGCGCGGCGTGAGCACCTGGGTGCCGCCGAAGGCCGAGCCGATGAACGGCCATTTGACGTCCACCGCGCCGATCGCCACGCCGCGCGCCTGCCAGCCCGGATCGCCGCGATAGATCGCCGTTTCGGTCAGCAGATTGTCGCTGGAATGGTAGACATCGCCGCGCACCAGGCCGGTCAATGTCAGTTCCTGGCCCCAAGCCGTCAGCCGGCGCATTTCCCACTTGGCGCTGGCGAAGGCGCGCTGCGTATCCTGCCCGCTGGTGCGGGTGATCGCCAGAGTGTTGGCCTGCAGCTCCACCCGGCCGCCCAGGATCGGGGACGCGATCCGGCGGCGATAGTCGATCAGCGGCAGGGCGATCGGCACCTGACCCTGTTCGTCGTTGATCCTCAGCGTCTGTGTGGCCCAGCCGGAGATCGAGAGGTAGGAATTGGTGCCGGTGCGTTCGACGTCGAACATCGAACGCAGCCGATCGTCCCGGCTGATATCGTAGCGGCGCAGGAACGTGCGGTCGCTGGCGATACGGCCGGAATAGGTGATGCTCCAGTGCGGATCGAGCTGGAAGCGGCCATTGCTGGCGAAATAGCCGCGCCAATCGTCGCGTCGCTGCTCATCCGGCAGATTTTCGCTGATCGGGATGCGTGAGCTGTGGGTGATATAGCCATCCAGCTGATAGGCGCCGACATCGGTCAGCGCCCGGTAACGCGCCCGCAGCATCGGTGCGACCTTGGTATAGGCATAGGCGGTCAGCGACAGGTCGCGATTGTCTGACAGGCGCGCATAATAAGTACCGCTGATCTCCGCGCCATTATTGTTCGAAATACGGATGTCCGGAATCAGGAAGCCGGAGGAGCCCTTGCCGTCCGTGCGCACGGTCAGGCCGATCAGCGGGACCAGGGGCACCCCGAACAGTTCCAGCCGCGCGCCTCGGAAACGGACCTTCTTCTCGTCCGGGCTGAAGATCACGCGGTCTGCCGTAACGCGCCAGCTCGGCTTCTTCTCGCATCCTTCGGGTGTTTCCACCG
The DNA here is from genome assembly GCA_946482075.1 of uncultured Erythrobacteraceae bacterium. The sequence goes on along the minus strand of CAMLQG010000012.1, from coordinate 21,586 downwards.
CGCAGGCGGTGTAGGCGACGTCGGACAGCACGACATCGCCGCTTTCGCCGCGAACGCCCTTGCGTGCAGCCATCCTGCCGCCGGCCTCGAAAGCGAGCAGCATGTTTTCCATCGCGCCGGCTTTGAGATCGTCCGTCAGTTCCATGCTGTCGGCATAGAGCTTGTTGCCGTCGGGATCGGTGAGTTCGAGATTGCCGCTGGCGACGATCTGCCCGCTGTTCCGGTTCCAGGAAACGGTGTCGGCCTGCAGCATCTGGCCTTCGCGGCGCAGGATGACCTTGCCGCTGGCGGTCACGATGTCGCTGTCGGAATTGTAGCTGACCTCGTCCGCTTCGAAGGCGACGGGCGCCGAATCCTCGTCGCTTGAAGCGGGTTTGGCCTTGGGCGATTGGGATGCGGGCTGCTGGCCCTGATCCTGCGCGCAGACACTTGCCGGCAGGGCGGCCACGCCCAGTGCGAGCGCGATGATCGTTACCCGATATGGCGGCAAGCGACGGAAAGGGGCTTGCAGCGGGGGCAAGGAGGCGGGGAGCATGGCTTGCCTATCGCACCGCCGGCCCCTAACTGCAATCATCGGCGTCGTTTAACGCCGCATGCTACGCACTGATGACCTTTCCGCCACACTTCCGGAGACTTCATGAAGATCACTTTCGGCGATGCCAGCACTCCGCTTCCCCGTCTTCGCGTCCGAATCGTGGAACAGGGCGCGCTGCCCGCCGGGCTGGAACGTGCCGTGATCGAAGGGGCTGGCGCCTCGCGCTTTGCGGGCAAGGCGGCGCAGACGTTCGAGATGTTCGTGGAACGCGACGGCGAAGTGATCCGCCTCGCTCTCGCCGGCGTGGGCGATCGCAATGGCGATGACCGGCGCGATTCCCTGGAACGCTCGGGTGCTGCGATCACGGCGAAATATCTCACTTCGGGGGAGGAAAGCCTCGCGCTCGATTTCAACGGCGCGGCGCTGACGGCCAAGGAAGCCGTATCGATCCTGCTTGGCCTGCGTCTGCGCGCCTGGCGGCGCGACGCCTATCGCACCAAGCTGCGCGACGATCAGAAGCCTTCGTTGGCAGAGGCGGTCGTGATCGGCGCGCCTCCGGGAACGGATGCTCTCTGGGCGGAAGAGATGGCCGTGGTCGGCGGCGTGGAATTCACGCGCGAACTCGTGACCGAACCGGCCAATATCATCTATCCCGAAAGCTTCGTCGCGCGCTGCCGCGACCGGTTCCAGGGAACGGGCGCGGAAGTGACCGTGCTCGACGAGAAGGACATGAAGGCGCTCGGCATGGGCGCGCTGCTGGGGGTGGCGCAGGGCTCCGAACAGCCGCCGCGCCTGCTGGCGATCAAATGGAATGGCGGCCCCGCTGATGAAAAGCCGGTCGCGCTGGTCGGCAAGGGCGTGACGTTCGATACGGGTGGCATCTCGATCAAGCCCGCCGCCGGCATGGAAGACATGAAGTGGGACATGGGTGGGGCCGGGGCCGTGGCCGGCGCGATGCTCACGCTGGTCACGCGCAAGGCCAAGGCGAACGTTGTGGGCGTCTGCGGGCTGGTCGAGAACATGCCTGACGGCAAGGCCCAGCGCCCCGGCGACGTGGTGACCACCATGTCTGGACAGACGGTCGAAGTGATCAACACCGATGCCGAAGGCCGCCTTGTGCTGTGCGATGCGCTGACCTGGACGCAGAAGGAATTCGCGCCCGCGGCGATCGTCGACCTCGCCACGCTGACCGGCGCGATCATCATTTCGCTGGGCCATGAATATGCCGGCATGTTCAGCAATGACGACGATCTGGCGCAGAAGCTCGACGCATCGGGCAAGGCCACCGGCGACAGGCTGTGGCGGTTCCCGATCGGCGCGAATTACGACAAGATGCTGGAAAGCCCGATTGCCGACATGAAGAATGTCGGCCCGCGCTTTGGTGGCTCGATCACCGCGGCGCAGTTCATCCAGCGCTATATCGACAAGGGCACGCCCTGGGCGCATCTCGACATCGCGGGCACCGTGTGGACCGACAAGCCGGGCGCCACCTGGGACAAGGGCGCATCCGGCTTCGGCGTGCGCCTGCTCGATCGCTTTGTGCGCGATAATTACGAGGGGTGACAGTGGTCGGCCTTCTCCGACCATCGTCATCCCAGCGCAGGCTGGGATCGTGTTGGGTGAAGTGCGAGATAGCCGAGAGAGATGCCAGCCTGCGCTGGCATGACGAATGAGGGCTGGATGCGGGTCGATTTCTACCAGCTGTCCCGCGATCCGGTCGAGCAGGTCGTCCCGCTGATCGCGCGCGCCACACGGGCGGCGAAGCAGCGGCTGCTGGTGGTTTCGGGCGACGGCGAAGGGTTGCAACGTATCGACGCGGCCTTGTGGGAACGCTTGCCCGAAGCTTTCCTCGCACATGGCTTTGCCGGCAGTCCGTATGAGGAACGCCAGCCGATCCTCCTCTCGTCCGATCCGGCGGCTGCGAACGAGGCCCGGTTCATCGCGCTGGCGGATGGACAGTGGCGGGACCAGGCTTTCGCTTTCGAGCGCGCCTTTCTGATCTTCGGCGAGGACACGCTCCAGGCGGCGCGCGATTGCTGGCGGATGCTGGGAACGCGCGACGGGGTCGAACGCCGTTTCTGGAAGCAGGATGGCGGCAAGTGGGTCGAAGGCCCGTAGGCTCCCCGTCTTGCGGCGCAGCATTTTCCCCGCTAGGGCGCGCGCCAATCCCGAAAATCATCGTTTGCAAGGAATGGAACATGGCGGTTACCCGCACTTTCTCGATCATCAAGCCCGACGCCACGCGCCGCAATCTGACGGGCGCCGTCACCAAGATGCTGGAAGAAGCGGGCCTGCGCGTGGTCGCCTCCAAACGCATCCGCATGACTCGCGAACAGGCCGAAGGCTTCTACGCGGTCCACAAGGAACGCCCCTTCTTCGGCGAGCTCGTCTCCTTCATGATGAGCGGCCCGGTGGTGGTGCAGGTGCTGGAAGGCGAAGACGCCGTGAAGCGCAACCGCGACATCATGGGTGCGACCAACCCGGCCGATGCCGCCGAAGGCACGATCCGCAAGACCCACGCCGAAAGCATCGAAGCGAACACGGTCCACGGTTCGGACAGCGACGAGAACGCGAAGATCGAGATCGATTTCTTCTTCGAGCCGGAAGAAGTGGTGGGCTGAGACCTTTTCCCATTTCCCGTTCGTGCTGAGCTTGTCGAAGCACCGCTTTTCTTTTCTCAGCGTCAGAAAGAAAAACGGCCCTTCGACAAGCTCAGGACGAAAGGAGATTGTTCTCTAAAACTCGTCCGCCAGTTCCATCAGCTTCGTGAGCTTCCTCGGCGCCACCGCGCGCCAGCTTCGCGCCAGCCAGTCCGCGATTCCGTCCCAGTCCGTATCACCGAGATCGAGGCGGATGCCGATCCAGCCATCGCCGAAATAGGCGGGGCGGTAGTAGTGTTCGCTATCCTGCGCGATCAGCATCTGCTGTTCGTCCACGCCGCTGATCTTCACCAGCAGCGCGGTCTTGCCGTCACCATGGTGGTCGATAGAGAGATAGGCGAACTTCTTGCCTTTCACGATGCCGAAGCAAGGCATTCCGTGAGAGGCGACTTCATCCGTTTCCGGCAGCGCCAGCGCGCGTTCGCGCACCTCTCCCAGCAGCCATTCGGGATCGCGTTCGCGCGTGACCAGCTTTTCCAGTATACGCGGATAGAGCTGGTGCTCCGCGATCAGCACGCGCGCCGCCAGGGTCTCCGCCGTATCATCCGGCATGATCGCGACTTGGGTCTGGCCCAGCACCGGCCCGCCATCGAGCTCCGTCGTCACCAGATGGACGGAACATCCGCCCACCGCATCGCCTTCGTCCAGCGCGCGCTGATGCGTGTCGAGACCCTTGTATTTCGGCAGCAGGGATGGATGGATGTTGAGCATCCTGCCTTCCCACTTCCCGACGAATTCGGGCGTCAGGATGCGCATGTAACCAGCCAGCACGACGTAATCGGCTCGCGCTTCGACCAGTGCGGCATGCATCAACGAGTCATGTTCCTCGCGCGTCAGGCCCTTATGGGGATGGGCGACAGTGGCCACCCCTTCCGCTTCGGCGAGCTTCAGGCCGGGCGCATCGGGCTTGTTGCTGGCGACCAGCACGACTTCGTAAGGCGAATCCGCGATTTTCCCCGCATAGAGGATCGCCGCCATGTTGCTCCCGGTGCCGGAAATCAGGACGGCGACGCGGGCCTTTTCAGGCATGATGGGTGGCTTCCCAGTCGCTCCGGGCGGACCATTCTTCCGTCTTGCCGCGCACCGTGCATCCGCGCGGGCCTTCCACGATCGCGCCGATCAGATGGACGGATTCGCCGGCCGTTTCGAGCTCGGCCGTGACATCGGCCACATTGTCCGGCGTGACGGCAAGCACCATGCCGATGCCACAATTGAACGTGCGGGCCATTTCCTCGGGCTCGATATTGCCCTGCGCCTGGAGGAAAGCCATCAGCCGGCTCTGCTGCCAGCTGCCGGCGTCGATCACCGCATGGGCGCCTTCGGGCAGGACGCGCGGCACGTTCTCCAGCAGCCCGCCGCCGGTGATATGGGCCAGCGCGTCGATCTTGCCCGCGCGGATCGCGGGCAGCAGGCTGCGCACATAGATGCGGGTCGGTTCGATCAGCCAGTCGATCAGCAGCCTGTCCTGGTCGAACAAGGCAGGGCGGTCCAGCTTCCAGCCCTTGTCGGCCGCGAGGCGGCGGACCAGCGAATAGCCGTTGGAATGGACACCGGAGCTGGCGAGGCCCAGCAGCACGTGGCCTGGCGCGACCTTGTCGCCCGTCAGCTGTTGCCCACGTTCCACCGCCCCCACGCAGAAGCCGGCAAGGTCGTAATCGCCCGCGGCATACATGCCGGGCATTTCGGCCGTCTCGCCGCCGATCAGCGCGCAGCCGGCGATACGGCAGCCATCCGCGATGCTGGCGATCACGCGTTCGGCCACGCCGTTGTCGAGCTTGCCCGTGGCGAAATAGTCGAGGAAGAAGAGCGGCTCCGCGCCTTGCACGATCAGATCGTTCACGCACATGGCGACGAGATCGATGCCGATGGAATCGTGCCGGTCATGGTCGATCGCGAGCTTGACCTTGGTGCCCACGCCGTCATTCGCCGCGACCAGCAGCGGGTCCTTGTAGCCGGCCGCCCTGGGATCGAAGAACCCGCCGAAACCGCCGATATCCGCGTCCGCACCGGGCCGGGCGGTCGCTTTCACCAGCGGGCCGATCGCTCTTACCAGCGCATTGCCGGCTTCGATCGAGACGCCCGATTTGGCGTAGGTATAGGGCTCTTCATTGTGGGTGCTGTTGACCATCCGCCGCGCCTATCGCTTTCCCGCTTGGATTTCCATGGCCGATTGGGCAAAAGGCCGGCAGTTTTTGCACATGGCCTATTCGCTACAAGCCCTTCCCGCCCTTTCGCGCACTGCCTTGCGGCCTCATTCCCGCGGCCGCGCGCTGCTGTTCGTCCTGCTCGCGGTGATCGCACTGGCGCTGGTTTTCGCCGCCGGCAACGCGCTGTTCGCGCAGGTGGAAGGCGAACGCGGCATCGCGCCCGTCGCCAGCACCGGCGATATCGAGGTGGGCGGGATCAAGGTGGATGTCACCGACAAGACCGGCGAAGAAGCGCGGGAAGAAGGCTGGAAGATCGCCCAGCGCGAAGGGTGGAAGAAGCTCGGCGGCCCCGCGATCGCGGATTCGCAGCTCGATTCGATGGTGTCCGCCATCGTCGTGGAGCGCGAACAGATCGGCCCCAACCGCTATATCGCCACGCTGGGCGTGATCTTCGACCGCACGCGCGCCGGCGCTCTCCTCGGCAATAACGGCCCGCGCGCCTATTCCGCGCCGATGCTGATCGTTCCCGTGCTGGATTCCGGAGGTACGGAAACGGTCTATGAAGTCCGCAATTCCTGGCAGAAGGCTTGGGCGGAATTCCAGACGGGCGCCAGCGCGATCAACTATGTCCGCCCGGCGGGCGCGGGCGGGGAATCGCTGCTGCTGACCTATGGACAGACCACGCGCCGCAGCCGCACATGGTGGCGCAACATCCTGGATGAATTCAGCGCGTCGGACGTGCTGGTGGCGATCGCCAAGCTCGAACGGCAATGGCCCGGCGGCCCGGTAAGAGGCACGTTCACGGCGCGCTACGGCCCGGACAATCGCTATCTCGGCAGCTTCAAGCTTTCGGCGGCCAGCGAGGAAGCGGTGCCGGAGATGCTCAACGCCGCGCTGATCCGCTTCGACCGGATCTTCGCCGGCGCGCTCGCCCAGGGCAAGCTGCGGCCCGATCCCACTCTGGCGATGGACAATGTGCAGCTCAATCCCGCGCTGGTGGAACTGCTGCGCCAGGCGCGCGAAGCCCAGGCCCAGGAAGCGCTGGCGCCTGTCGTCACCACCGCGGCGCCGACCGCGCCCGCCGCCGCCACGCAGGCGACCAGCACGTTCACCGTCCAATTCGCCACGCCGGATGCCGGCGCGGTCGATGCCGCGGTCGCTGCCGTGCGCGGGACGCCGGGCGTGCAAGGGGCTGCGACCAGCAGCATCGCGCTGGGCGGCACCTCCGTCATGCGGGTGAGCTTTGTGGGCGATCTGTCCGCGCTGGCCGCCGCATTGAAGGCGCGCGGCTGGCAAGTGACCCAGGGCAGCAATGCCTTGAGCATCCGGCGCTAAGGGACGGGTAGCGGGACGATGAGCCAGATCGCCCTGCCTCTCGGGCAGGGGCCGGGCAGGGGCCCCGCGCGGATCGTCGTCGGGTCCGCCAATGAAGGCGTGCTGGCGGCACTCGCCACGCCGGAAAGCTGGCCGTTCCGCTCCGCCATCCTCGCCGGGCCGCCGCGTTCGGGCAAATCGCTGATCGCGCGCTGGTTTGCCGAGCAGGGCAAGGGCGACGCGCTGGACGATGCAGACCGCATGGACGAGACGGAGTTGTTCCACCGCTGGAACCGCGCGCAGGAAAGCGGCGCGCCGCTGCTGCTGGTCGCCGGTTCGGAAGGCTGGGACATCGCGCTGCCGGACCTCCGCTCGCGCCTCGGGGCGGCGCTCCAGCTGGAAATCGGCGCGCCCGATGATGCGATGGCAGCCGCTCTGATCGAAAGCCTGGCGGCCGAGCATGGCCTTGCACTTGGCGAGGGCGCGCTTACCTATCTCGTGCCCCGGGTGGAGCGGAGCTTCGCCGGGATCGAACGCATCGTGGCCGCGATCGATCGTCTCAGCCTGGAACGCAAGCAGGCGCCGACGCTTTCGATCTGGCGCGATGCGCTGGAAGCGGTACAGGGCGCTGCGCAACCGCGTTTGTTCTGACCGGGTCCTGCTGGCCGCGAAGGGGCACTTCGCTTGCGTTGAGCCGGGAATGGTGCGAAAAATGAGGGGTCTATGTTTTCGAGGCTGACCAGATACTTGGACTCGATCCGCTCGCGTGATCCCGCGCCCCGTTCGCGCTGGGAAGTGATGCTGTATCCCGGCGTGCTCGCGATGGGCATGCATCGGGTGGCGCATCGCCTCTATCGCGCGGAGCTGTTCTTCCTCGCCCGCGTCGTAAACCACATGTCGCGCGCCATGACCGCCATCGACATTCATCCGGGCGCCAAGATCGGCCATCATCTGTTTATCGACCACGGTTTCGTCACCATCGGCGAAACCGCGGAAATCGGCGACAATGTCACGATCTATCCCTGCGCCACGCTGGGTGGGACGAACCCCACCAACGGTATTCCGGGCAAGCGCCATCCCACGCTGCAAGACAATGTGATCGTCGGTTCCGGAGCGCAGATCCTGGGCCCGATCACGATCGGCGAACGCGCGCGCATCGGCGCCAATGCCGTGGTGACGGACGATGTGCCCGAAGGCGCCACGATGGTCGGCCCCAAGGCCCGGTCAACGCTGGTGCCGGTGGAAAGCTGGCAGCGCGATTTCGTGCCCTATGGCACGCCCTGCAAGGAACCCTGCGAACCCAATTCGCGCCGAGTGGAAGAGCTGGAAGAACAGTTGCTCGAGATGAAGGAGGAAATCGCCCTCCTGCGCGCCACGCTGACCGATGCCCCGGCCCCCAAGGGTCGCAAGCGCAGCGGGGCCGGCAATTAATGGCGTACAATCCCGGGGACCCCAATATCGTCGCTTTCCCGGGATATCAGCCGCAGCAGGTGGGTTTCGAAAGGCTCGAACTCCAGCGCATCCTCGATCTTTACGGTCGCATGGTCGCCGCAGGCCAGTGGAAGGATTATGCGATGTCCTTCGACAGGGACCGCGCGCGCTTCGCCGCCTTCCGCCGGACGGCCGAATATCCGCAGGTCCGCATCGAGAAATGCCCCGCGTTGCGCAATCGCCAGGGCATGTGGACGCTGTTCGGCGAAGCGGGCCAAGTGCTCAAGCGCGGGCAGGAACTGGCCGGCGTGCTCGCCCCGATCGAACGGCGGCTGCTGAAGCTGATCTGAGCTGATTTAATCCCTTCGTCATTCCCGCGAAAGCGGGAATGACGAAGGGGGAGAGTGGTGCCAATCAGGAGGAAAACCATTTTCCTACATCGCGAAAATCTGGCTTATCCTGCCGGATGACGCACGCATTCTCCCGGCCTTCTCCGATCCTCCCGAAAAGGCCGGAACACACCCCTGCGCGAAAGGTCACACGCTGTTTTCGCGAAAGCCCAGCGTTCCCGCCGCGCATCGGGAAATCCCGAGGGCGCTTTCACCCCGTTCCGTGTAAACCGCGCCTAACCCGCCTCATGCGCGCGCTTCAGCGCGGCGAGAATTGCGTCGCCCTGTTCGGGGCCGGAGTTCGGCGTGACCAGGTTCTCCCGCCGCGTGATCGTCTCCCAGCGGGCAGCGAAGCCTTCCACGTCGCGTTCTCCGGGCGGCAGGATCACCGGCTCGTTCATCGTCGCCCAGGCCGCGTGAAAGCCGCCGGCTGCGGCGCCGATGATCGCATTGGTCGGCGCCTCGTCGCTCACCAGATAGAGCGCGGCTGGCACGATGTTCTCCGGCTTGAACTGTTCCAGCACCTGTTCGGGATAGATATCCTCGGTCATCCGCGTGGCGGCCAATGGCGCGATGGAGTTCACGCGGATGTCGTATTTCGCACCTTCGAGATAGAGCGTGCGGGCAAGGCCCAGCTGCCCGGCCTTGGCGGCCCCGTAATTGGCCTGGCCGAAATTGCCGAACAGGCCGGTGGAACTGGTGGTCATCAGCACCCGGCCGTAATTCTGGTCGCGCATCGTCGCCCAGCAGGCCTTGGTGGCGAAGGCTGCGCCGATCAGGTGGACTCGCACCACCAGTTCGAAGTCGGCGGGCTCCATGTTGAGGAAGCTCTTGTCGCGCAGGATGCCGGCATTGTTGATCAGGATGTGGACGCCGCCCCAGCGCTCCTTCGCGCGGGCGACCATCTCTTCCATCTGCCCGTATTCGGTGACGGAGCCGCCATCGGCCATCGCTTTGCCGCCGGCGGCCTGGATCTCCTCCACCACTTTCCATGCCGCGTCCGAGGCGCCCCGGCCGTCGCGCCCGCCACCCAGATCGTTCACTATCACCTTCGCCCCGCGCCGGGCCAGTTCCAGCGCATAGGCGCGGCCGATCCCGCCGCCGGCGCCGGTGATGATCGCGACTCGATCGGCGAAGGAAATGGCCATCTCAGAGGCTCCCGCGGTATGAGCCGAACCTTACAGGGCGCGCAGTGCGCCTGCCAGTTCGTCGAAATGGTGGATCACGGCCGTTGCGCCCAGCTCATGCGCCGGCTTGTCGTTGAAGCCGAAGCTCACGGCCACGCAGGGCACCCCGGCCGCCTTCGCCGCGTTCGTGTCCGTCGTGGTGTCGCCCACGAAAGCGGTCGGGCCGCCGCCGCAACGCGCGATCATCTCGAGAATCGGATCGGCGGACGGCTTGTTGCGCCCCGGGCCCATCGTGTCGCCACCGATCACCGTGGCGAAGCGGCCTATGAGGCCGATTTCCTCGAGCAGCTGGACGGCGAATTTCTCGAACTTGTTGGTGACCACCGCCAGCGTGCAGCCCTCCTCAGCCAGCGCATCCAGCATCGCTTCGCAGCCCGGATAGGGGAGCGTGTGGACGGAGAGATTCTCCTGATAATAATTCAGCAATTCCCGATAGATCGGCTTGAACTGCGCTTCGTCCATCCCGCCTTCGTGGACCAGCGCGCGTTCCAGCATCCGCTTGGCACCGCCGCCGATCAGCGGCGTGACTTCGTCCAGCGGCACCGGATCGCGCCCGGCAAGTCCCAGAGCATAGTTGAGGGCCGATCCGAGATCGCGGGAGGAATCGACCAGCGTGCCGTCAAGGTCGAAGCCGACGATGGAGAAGGGAAAGTCGCTCATATCGTGGGCAAGTGCCGCCTGATTATGGAAACCGCAAGCGATTGGTGGCATGGCCGCTTCCCATGAGACCGATTGCCGCCATCATCCTCGCCGCCGGTAAAGGCACCCGCATGAAAAGCGACATGCACAAGGTGCTGCATCCCGTCGCGGGGCGGCCGATGCTGGAACATCTGCTGGCCTCGGTCGGCGCTCTCGCGCCGCAGCGCATGGTGGTCGTGGTGGGTGACGGGCGCGATCAGCTGGAACGCCAGCTGGATGGCCGGGCGGAACTTTCCGTACAGGAGCCGCAGCTCGGCACCGGCCATGCCGTGCAGCAGGCGGAAAGCGCGCTGGGCGGCTTCGCGGGCGATGTGCTGATCCTTTATGGAGACGTGCCCTTCGTGCGGCCGGAAACGATGCAGGCGATGCTCGACCGGCTGAACGCGCCCGATGCGCCGGCCGTGGTCGTGCTGGGCTTCGAGCCCGCCGATACGCTCCAATATGGCCGCGTGATCGCGGAAGGCGACCGGATCGTGAAGATGGTCGAGCACAAGGATGCGAGCGAGGCGGAACGTGCCTGCCGGTTGTGCAATTCCGGCCTGATGGCGGTGCGGGGCGAGGATCTGTTCGGCCTGCTGGCGCGCGTCGGGAACGGCAATGCGCAAGGCGAATACTACCTGGTCGATATCGTGAACATCGCCAACGCCGATGGCCGCGCCAGCGCCGTTGTGGTGACGGACGAGCCGGACGAAGTCGCCGGGATCAACAGCCGCGGCGAACTGGCGGACGCCGAAGCGCGCTGGCAGCAGGTCCGCCGGGCCAAGGCGATGGCCGATGGGGCAACGCTGACGGCGCCGGAAACCGTGTGGTTCTCCTGGGATACCGAGCTTGGGCGGGATGTCACGATCGGCCAGAACGTGGTTTTCGGCCCCGGCGTGAAAGTGGCGGACAAGGTCGTGATCCATGCCTTCTGCCATCTGGAAGGCGCGGATGTCGCCACCGGCTGCACGGTCGGCCCCTTTGCCCGCCTGCGACCCGGCACGGTGCTGGGCGAGAAGGCCAAGATCGGTAATTTCGTGGAAGTGAAGAAGGCCGTGCTGGGCGTGGGCGCCAAGGCCAACCATCTGACCTATATCGGCGATGCTGAGGTAGGTGCGGGCGCCAATATCGGCGCGGGCACGATCACCTGCAATTATGACGGTTATTTCAAGCACAAGACCGTGATCGGGCCGGGCGCCTTCATCGGCTCCAACAGTGCGTTGATCGCACCGGTGAAGATCGGCGCGGACGCCATCGTCGCCGCCGGCAGCGCGGTCAGCCGGGACGTGGACGATGGCGAGCTGCGCATGGTGCGCGCGGAGCAGCTGGTGAAGCCGGGCTGGGCCGACCGCTTCCACGATGCGATGAAGAAAAAGAAGCGGGAGGGGAAGGGGTGATCTTGACGATGATATCATGATATGATATCGATATATCATCATGCGTATCCTGACCGATATTCCCGACGAGGACATCGAGAAACTCGATGCGTTGGCGGCGAAAGGCAAGCGCTCTCGCGCCGCCGCCATTCGCGAGGCGGTGAAGCTCTATCTGGTGCAGAACGCGGACAATAATGATTGGATCGAGCGCTGGGCCGGCTTGTGGGCCGATCGCGACGATATCCCTGACGGCGTCGAATACCAGCGGGCCATGCGCGAAGATCGCCGGCCCTATCAAGACATCTGATCCGTGGCCGATCCCTTCTTCGACACGAATATCGTGATCGACTGGCTCAAGCGGAAGCCGCAGGCGATTGCGGAACTGGCACGTTACAGACGTCATAAGATGAGCCGCATCGTATGGACGGAGGTGCTCGCGGGTGAATCCCTGGACGCGCGCGATACCGTTCGTCAGGCGCTCGGTAATTTCGAGGTCATCGAACTTGACGCCCGCATTGCCGAAACAGCGGCCGATATCCGTTATCGCTCCCGCATGAAACTGCTGGATGCCTATATCCTCGCCACCGCACAGGTGAACGGCGCCATTCTCATTACCCGAAACACCAGGGATTTTCCGGCAGCCTTGCCGGGCGTCCGTGTCCCCTACACTCTGTAGCAAAGGTTTATCTCCGCCATGTGTGGAATCATCGGCATCGTCGGCAAGGAAGACGTGGCGGACCGGCTGGTCGATGGCCTGAGGCGCATGGAATATCGCGGTTATGACAGCGCCGGGATCTGCACGATGGATGGCGGGGAGCTTATCCGTCGGCGCGCAGAAGGCAGGCTTGCCAACCTTGTGAAGGAACTGGCGATGCATCCGGCCGCGGGCACGGTCGGCATCGCTCATACGCGCTGGGCGACCCATGGCGCGCCGACGGCCAACAATGCCCATCCGCATGCGACTGCCGAAGTGGCGCTGGTCCACAACGGCATCATCGAGAATTTCAAATCGCTGCGCGAAGAGCTGGAAGCGCGCGGGCGGCGTTTCGAAAGCCAGACCGACAGCGAAGTCGTCGCCCATCTCCTGTCCGAGCTGATCGAGGCGGGAGCGGCGCCGGAAGAGGCGGTGAAGCAGGTGCTGCCCCGCCTGCGCGGCGCCTTTGCGCTGGCGATCGCTTTCCGCCGGCATCCCGACATCCTGATCGGCGCGCGGCTCGGTTCGCCTCTCGTCGTGGGTTTCGGCGATGGGGAGACCTATCTCGGCTCCGACGCGCTCGCGCTCGCGCCGCTGACGCAGCGGATCACCTATCTGGAGGAAGGCGACTGGGCCGTGATCACGCGCGGCGGCGCGCGGATCTTCGATAGCGAGAACAACCCGGTGGAGCGCGAAGTGACGCTTTCGGGCGCATCGGCGGTGGCGATCGAGAAGGGCAACTATCGCCACTTCATGCAGAAGGAGATTTTCGAGCAGCCGACCGTGGTGGCGCAGACCCTGCGCAGCTATCTCCGTCCGCTCGAACGCCAGGTTGCCCTGCCGCAGATCGACTACGACCTCTCGCGGATAAACCGCGTCACCATCGTCGCCTGCGGCACCAGCTATTATGCCGGGATGGTGGCCAAATACTGGTTCGAGCAATTCGCTCGCCTGCCGGTGGATATCGATGTGGCCAGCGAGTTTCGCTATCGCGATCCGGTGCTGGAGCCGGGCGGCCTGGCGCTGTTCATCTCGCAATCGGGTGAAACGGCGGACACGCTGGCAGCACTCCGCCATTGCCGGGGGGAAGGGCAGACGATCGCGGTGGTGGTCAACGTGCCCACCAGTTCGATGGCGCGCGAGGCCGATCTATTGCTGCCCACCCATGCCGGGCCGGAGATCGGTGTTGCTTCCACCAAGGCGTTCACCTGCCAGCTCGCCGTGCTGGCCGCACTCGCGGCCCATCTCGCGGTCAAACGGGGCCGGATGGATCGCGGCGAAGAGGCGGGCATCGTCGATCATCTGCTGGAAGCGCCCGCCGCGCTCAATGCCGCGCTGGCCCATGATGACGAGATCGCGGCGATGGCCCATTTGATCGCACCTGCACGCGACGTGCTTTATCTCGGGCGTGGGCAGGATTATCCGCTGGCGCTGGAGGGTGCGCTTAAGCTGAAGGAAATCAGCTATATCCACGCCGAAGGCTATGCGTCGGGCGAAATGAAGCATGGTCCCATCGCGCTGATCGACGAAGCCGTGCCGGTAATCGTGCTCGCGCCTTCGGGACCGCTGTTCGAGAAGACCGTCAGCAACATGCAGGAAGTGCGCGCTCGCGGTGGCAAGATCGTGCTCATTTCCGACCGCGCCGGTCTCGACGAAGCGGGCGAGGGGTGTTTGGCGACGATCGAGATGCCGCAGGTTCACCCGCTGATTGCTCCGCTCGTTTATGCGGTTCCGGTGCAGCTACTCGCCTACCACACGGCCTGCGTGAAAGGCACCGACGTGGACCAACCGCGCAATCTGGCGAAATCCGTGACGGTTGAATAGTTAACGCACGGCTGATTTACTCCATTCTAACCTTTGTCCCCCTATGGCGGGCAGGTGACCGAATACCGCTCAGAACTCCCGGTAGTACCGCATTCGCTGCCGGCTCTGGCCTTGCTGGGGCTCTCCGATCCTCCGCAGGGTGACTGGGCGCGGCTGCGTGGGCTGCAATATGCGCATCTCGCCAAGGTGACGCTCGGCCGCCTGCTGTCCCACGCCATCGCCGCGGTCTTCGCGGTCCAGCAATTCGCGGGCAAGGTTCCGTTCCTGCTGCTGGCATGCTGGCTGGTGATGCTGGCCGGCGCGCTCTACTTCAGCGCGCGAGCCGATCTGGCGCTGGCCGATGCGGACCGGCGGCCTATCGCGCGCGGGGAATTCTGGCGGCAGTTCATCGGTTCCCTGCTGACGGCGGGCGTTTGGACGATCCCGATCCTGTTCTTCGTGCGCTATGGCGCGCCGGACGATCATCTGATTCTCTGGACCGTGATCTCGATGCTTGTCGCGGGGGCCGCCCTGTGGCTATCGCCCGCGCCGCTGGGCACGATGGCGTTCACTTTCATCGTCGGCGCAGCCGCGATGGTGACGTTCGTCGCGCAGCAATCCTTCGATATCGCCGCGATCATCGCGACGTTCGTTGCGATCGCCATGCTGGGGACGATGCATTGCGCGCGTATCTATCTCACCGCGCGCGTGGCCGAGGCCGGCGTTGCGGAAAAGAGCGAAGTCGTCTCGATGCTCCTGCGCGAGTTCGAGGAAAGCCAGGCCGACTGGCTGTGGCAGGTGGACACGGCACGCCGCGTCCGTGCGATCTCCCCGCGCTTCGCCTATGCGCTGGGCAAGGATCCGGATGATATCGAAGGCATGCCATTCCTTCAGCTGATTGCCGGCGATGCTTGGGAAACCGGCCAGTTTCCGCCGAGCCTGCACGAGCTCGCCGAAAAGCTGAAGCGGCGTGAAAGCTTCTCCGACCTGATCGTGCGGGTGAAGATCGACAGCAATGAACGCTGGTGGGAACTCTCCGGCACGCCCAAGCTCGACGAAGACGGCACTTTCACCGGTTTTCGCGGTGTCGGTTCCGATGTCACCGAAGCACGGGAATCGAGCGAGAAGATCGCCTATCTCGCGCGCTACGACACGCTGACCGGGCTGCCCAACCGCCTGATGCTGATGGAAGCCCTCGGCGATGCGATGCGTTATGCCGAGCAATGGCGGACGTCCTGCGCCTTCCTGATGATCGATCTCGATCGTTTCAAGGCAGTGAACGATTCGCTCGGCCACCAGATCGGCGACCGGCTGCTCGCGCTGGTCTCGCACCGGCTCAAGGGATTGATGACCGACAACGAGCTGTGCGGCCGGCTGGGTGGGGACGAATTCGCAATCGTGATTCGCGATGCGTCGGACCGCAAGCGCGTGAACGCCGTCGCCGCAGCGGCGATCGAGGTGCTCTCGCAGCCTTACGAAGTCGACCACCACACGCTCTATGTCGGCTCCAGCGTCGGGTCCGCCTTGGGTCCGCGTGACGGCTCGACCGTCGAGACGCTGATGCGCAATGCCGATCTCGCGCTCTACCGCGCGAAGGATGAAGGGGGTGGCACGCATTGCATGTTCGAGACGGCGCTGCACACGCAGGCGGAAGAGCGCCGCAAGCTGGAGCTTTCGCTGCGTCATGCGCTGGATCGCGGGGAAATGCTGCTGAATTATCAGCCCGTGGTCGATGCCCAGTCGGAGTCGGTCGTCAGCTTCGAGGCCTTGCTGCGCTGGAACAGCCGCGAGCATGGCGGCGTCAGCCCCGCGAAATTCGTGCCGATCGCGGAGGATACGCGCCTGATCGTGCCGATCGGCGAATGGGTTCTGCGTGAAGCCTGCCGCGAGGCGACCAACTGGCCGTCATCGGTCAAGGTCGCCGTGAACGTTTCGGGCGAGCAACTGCTGGATCCGGACTTCGCCACCACCGTGGTCAAGGCTCTTTCGGACAGCAACCTGCCACCGAGCCGGCTCGAGATCGAAGTCACCGAAAGCATTTTCCTGCGCGACGACGTGACCGCGCGGGCCACGCTCGAACAGATCATGTCGCTCGGCTGCAGCATCGCGCTGGACGATTTTGGGACCGGCTATTCCTCGCTCGGCTATCTGCGCAAGCTCCGCTTCTCGACGATCAAGGTCGATCGCAGCTTCGTCCAGGGCGCGGCGGCGGGCAGCAATGAGAGCCTGGCGATCGTGCGTGCGGTCGTCGCCATGGCGGACAGCCTGGGCATGTCGACCACGGCGGAAGGCGTCGAGACCGCGGCCGAGGCGGCGATGATCCGCGAACTCGGCTGCCGCAAGATCCAGGGCTATTATTTCGGCCGGCCGATGACGGCGGAAGACGCGCTGCGCCTTTTTCACGCCGGTGCTGATCGAAAAACCGCCTGAAAATCAGGCTTTCACAATTGCCTTGATCGCGCTTTCGAACAGCGCGCGCCCGTCGCTTCCGCCATGACTCTTTTCGATCGCACGTTCGGGATGCGGCATCATGCCGAGCACATTGCCCGCTTCGTTGAGCACGCCCGCGATGCCGCGGGCCGAGCCGTTGACATTCTCCGCGTAGTGGAACGCCACACGGCCTTCCCCTTCCAGCCGGTCCAGCGTGGCCTCGTCGGCAAAGAAATTGCCGTCGTGATGCGCGACCGGGACCATGATCCTCTGCCCGGCCTGATAGGCGGAAGTGAAGCGCGAGGACGCATTGGCCACCGTCAGCGGCACGGTGCGGCAGACGAAGCGGATGCCCGCATTGCGCATCAGGGCGCCCGGCAGGAGACCGGCTTCGGTGAGCACCTGGAAGCCGTTGCACACGCCGAGCACCGGCACTCCGGCGTCAGCCGCCCTGACGACTGCCTGCATGATCGGGGAACGTGCCGCCATCGCGCCGGAGCGCAAGTAATCACCATAGGAGAAGCCGCCGGGCAAGGCGATGAAATCGAGCCGCTCGGGCAGATCGGCATCGCCATGCCAGACACGCAGCGTCGGCGCTCCGGAAATCTTCTCCAGCGCCACGGCCATATCCCGGTCGCAATTGGAGCCGGGAAAGGTGACGACGGCGGCGCGGAAGCTCACGCGGCCGCCCTTTCGACGCGGTAATTCTCGATCACCATGTTGGCGAGGAGCTTGCGGCACATCTCGTCCAGCGCTTCGTCGGTGGTGCTTTCGGCCACGTCGAGTTCGATCATGCGGCCGGCGCGGACATCGTTGACGCCCGAAAAGCCGAGCCCTTCGAGCGCGTGATGAATCGCACGGCCCTGCGGATCGAGCACGCCGTGTTTAAGGCTGACGTAAACCCTGACTTTCATGCGTATCGCACCTTCGTGCCGGCGCCATCGGGCGCGGATGGGAGACTCGCGAGCGCCTATGCCGGGTGCTACGCGGCCATGCAAGTTGACACAGTTGACACTGTCCAGGAGAAAATAAGAATCCCTCCCCAGAATGCCTTGCAAGACGCTGTAAGAGAGGAAAAAAGTGTTTTCATTCTGTTCCGCTATCAGATCGTGATAATGTAGGAAAGCGATAAGACTCGTTTCCGTGCCCGGAAAAGGGCGCTGCCGTGCACGGCAGGCCTTGACCCCGAGCGGGAGTCGAAGGATTATTGACAATATTGTTTGCCAAGAGCCCGGCGTGCTGCATCCGCAGCGTCGAGAGGACCGGGGGGCGCGATTTGGGAGAGTTTGCAAATGGCAACGCTGGCTGCGCGTAATGTTCCGGACCATGTTCCCGAAGACGTCGTCGTCGATATCGACATCTACAACATCCCCGGTGCGGACCGCGATCCCCAGGGATGCTGGAGAGCGTTCAAGGGCAAGGGGCCGTTGGTCTATTCGCCCTATAATGGCGGCCACTGGATCGCGACGCGCGGCAAGGACGTATTCCGCTTCTTCCGCGATGCCGAGAATTTTTCCAGCTCGGTCGTGGCGATTCCCGATCCGGGCGATGTCATGCTGCCGATCCAGGCCGATCCGCCGCTTCACGCCAAGCACCGCGCGAACATCACCTTCCTCGTCACGCCGGAGCGCGTCGAACATCTCGAGCCGCGCGTCCGCGAACTGACCGTCGAGCTGATCGAAGCGTTCCGCGAGCGCGGCGAATGCGAATTCGTGTCGGAATTCGCCCTGCAGCTGCCGCTCATCATCTTCCTCGAAATGGTCGGCCTGCCGCTGGATGACCGGCTTTATCTGCGCAGCCTGATCGAGAACTTCCTCAAGGCCGTGGACGGCAAGCAACGCTATGACATCCACATGGAGATTCACCGCTATCTCGAAAAATGGGTGAATCTCCGCCGCGCGGAACCCAAGGATGACGCGATCACGCGGATCATCAATTCGGAGATCGACGGCCGCCAGTACACGCAGGAAGAAGTGCTCCAGACGCTGACCCTGCTGCTCCATGCCGGGCTCGACACGCTGATGAACATGTTCGGCTTCATCACCTGGCATTTGGCGCAGAACCCGAAGGACCGCGAATATATCCGCAACAATCCCGAGCGGATGCACGCCGTGATCCAGGAATTCCTGCGCCGGTACACGGGGCCGCAGCTCGGTCGCAAGCTGGCGCACGACTACACGCATGAAGGCGTGACCATGAAGAAGGGCGAAATGATCCTGCTCTCGCCGTTCTTCTTCAACCAGGACGACGAGACGATCGAAAATCCCGACGTCGTGGATTTCGAACGCAACGCCAAGCACATCACGTTCGGTTCTGGCCCGCACACCTGCGCCGGCGCGCTACTCGCCCGCCGCGAGATCATGGTCTTCCTGCAGGAATGGCTAAGCCGCATTCCGGACTTCGAAATCGATCCGGAACGTCCGCCGGTGCTGTCTTCCCTCGCGCAGAACTCGGTGGAGAAGCTCTGGCTGAAGTGGAAGGTTTGATTTTCGCTCCTCCCTGTCACTGGCGGCGATGGGGAGGATTGCTCCTTTCTTCTTCGTCCCGGCTTTCGCGGGGATGACGAGGGCAGGGGACGTTTATTTCGTCTCGTTCGGCAGCGGAATCGCCCGCATCACGGTCGCCACGGGTTCGAACGTCACCGGATAGCCGAGCCCTTCCGGGATGCGCAGAACCGGCTCCTCGCCGCTCTGGTCCACCCAAGGGGTGATCGTCTGGATCGGCGTCACGCGCGCATGGTCCTCCGCTTCGCCGAAGCTGGCGAACTGGGCCAGCCGTTCGAGATTGCGGCGGGTCGGGAAGATGATGCTGACTTCGCCTACATCCGCCATGTCGAGCGCCTTGTTGGCGGCGGTCCAGAACAGGCGGGTGTTTTCGGTCTGGTCGATCGCGACGTCGACATTCCCGGTGCCGAGATTGGCGATGTAAAAGCGCGCATCGAAGATCTTGGGCGATTTCACCTTGGGGAACCAGCGGGCGAACGGCACGAGCAGAGTGGGATCGAGCTCCCAGCCGAAATGGGCCAGCACCGGCGCCAGTTCCTTCTCGCGCAGGATCAATTCCCGCGCGACGGCCGCTTCCTCGCTCGTGACCTTCTGCTTGATGCCGATCAGCAGGCCGGTTTCCTCCAGCGTCTCGCGGATGCCGGCGATGCGCGCGGCGAGATCCTCCAGATCGTCGCCACCGATGCTGGCTGCCAGCACATGGTCGGCATCGTCCACCTTGCCGCCGGGGAACACCGCGGCTCCGCCGGCGAAGCGCATCGCCTTGGAACGAATCACCATCAGCACTTGGGGGGAACCGCCATCCGGGCAATTCCGGAAGATGATGACGGTTGCAGCGGGGATGCCCTTTGCGTTCGGGTCTGGTTCTGGCCATTTATCCATGACTTGTGTGTGCAGCTTTGCGGAGGCGTTGCCAAGCCCGAAGGCATTCTTTCGTCATCCCAGCGAAGGCTGGGATCGCAGGCGACCAGGCTGTGCAATCTTCACTGCGACTCCAGCCCTCGCTGGGGTGACGAGGTGACGAAGGGTGTCGAAAAAGCTTACACTTGGGCCCGCGTTAAGGAATGCTTTGCCATCGGGTCCTACCGAAAACCGCCAAACGCAAAAACTGGCACGAAGCCTGCAATGATCGTTGCGTTCCATAGTCTTCGATAGAGGCGGGGCCGCCTGGTCTCCTTAGGTCCCGCCTCCCCGGAACAGTCTTCGAACAGGCGCGGGGCTATTTCCCCCCCAACTCCCCAAGTCTCCGTAGTCCCGCGCCGCCCGAAGCAAGCTTGGGGCAACGGAACCCAGGATGATTCATTGGTCATTGCGAGCGGAGCGAAGCAATCCAGAGTTCGTCGGGAGACGCGCTGGATTGCTGCTTCTCGCAATGACGGAATGTTGTGGCGGAGTCAGGCGCCGGTGGCGACCTGGCGGTCCTTCATCAGCTGCTGGAGTTCGCCATGTTCGAACATCTCGGTCATGATGTCGCTGCCGCCGACGAATTCGCCTTTTACATAGAGCTGGGGAATGGTCGGCCAATCGGAATAGGCCTTGATGCCCTGGCGGATTTCCATGTCCTGCAGCACGTCCACGCTGGCGAATTCGACGCCGATATGTTCGAGGATCGCAACGGCGCGGCTGGAAAAGCCGCATTGCGGGAAGAGCGGCGTGCCTTTCATGAACAGGACCACGTCATTCGCGTTCACGATTTCGTCGAGGCGAGCATTGGTGTCGGACATTTAGGACCTCTCAGGCGGCTAGCGCGCGGAAACTCGTTACCGGGATCAATTGGGGACTGCCGTGGTCAGTTGCAAGGCGTGCAGCGCGCCGCCCATGCGGCCGCCGAGCGCTTCATAGACCATCTTGTGCTGCTGCACCCGGCTCTTGCCCGCAAAGGAGGCCGAGACGACATGCGCGGCATAGTGATCGCCATCGCCGGCAAGATCGGTGATCGTTACCTCAGCGCCGGGCAGGCCGGCGCGGATCAGCTCTTCGATTTCGCTGGCGGGCATCGCCATGATCGTGTCCTTCCGACCTTAGACTTCGCCGATGAGCTGGCGGCGGGCTTCGACCATCTTGGCTTCCAGCGCGGCGCGCACGCCGGCTTCATCGATATCCACGCCCGCGCCGACGAGATCGCCCAGCACCTTGCGGATCACGTCCTCGTCACCGGCTTCCTCGAAATCGGCCTGAACCACCGCCTTGGCATAGGCTTCGGCTTCCGCTTCGGTCAGGCTCATCTTTTCCGCCGCCCACTGGCCGAGCAGGCGATTGCGCCGCGCGGTGATGCGGAACAGGGTTTCCTCATCGTGAGCGAATTTCGCCTCTTCGGCGCGTTCACGATCATTGAAGTCGGTCATGGAGAGCCTTTCGCTGGATATGATCCGGAGTTAGTCGCCGAGAGCGTCCGCTTCAAGCGTCCATCGTGACGACGAGCTTGCCGACGAGCTCGG
>CAMLQG010000011.1 GCA_946482075.1 uncultured Erythrobacteraceae bacterium | reverse complement strand
TCGACAAGGGCGGCGATCCGGCGGCGCTGGCAAGCGCGAGCGACGTGCTGGTGGACTTCTCCGCCCCGGTTGCCCTCCAGGCCAATCTGAACGCGGCCATCGCGGCGGACCTGCCGATCGTGATCGGCACCACAGGACTGGAAGAAGCCCACCACGCCGCGATCGATGCGGCGGCTCGGAAGACCGCCGTGCTCCAGACGGGCAACACCTCGCTCGGCGTTACGCTGCTGGCCCATCTGGTTCGCGAAGCCGCCGCGCGGCTGGGCGACGATTGGGACATCGACGTGCTGGAGATGCATCACCGGATGAAGGTCGATGCCCCGTCCGGCACTGCGCTGTTGCTGGGCGAGGCGGCCGCCGAGGGGCGCGGGATCGATCTCGCCACCCATAGCGAACGCGGGCGCGACGGGGTCACCGGTGCGCGCCGGCAAGGCGCGATCGGCTTCGCATCGCTGCGCGGCGGCACGGTGGCGGGCGAACATTCCGTGGTCTTCGCGGGCGAGCACGAACGGATCACCCTGTCCCACAGCGCGGAGAACCGGATGATCTTCGCCCATGGCGCGGTCCGCGCGGCGCAGTGGCTGCTGGGCAAGCGGGCCGGGCGCTATCGCATGCCCGAGGTGCTGGGCCTTTGAAGAAGGACGAGATTTTCGAGTTCTTCCGCCGCCTGGCCGAGGATAATCCCGCGCCCGAGACGGAGCTGGAATTCGGCAACACCTACCAGTTGCTCGTTGCGGTGGTGCTGTCCGCCCAGGCGACCGATATCGGCGTGAACAAGGCCACCCGCGCGCTCTTCGCGCAAGTGAAGACTCCAGCGCAGATGGTGGCGCTGGGCGAGGAGGGGCTGAAACAGCACATCAAGACGATCGGCCTGTTCAATGCCAAGGCCAGGAACGTGATCGCGCTCTCCGCAATCCTCAAGGAGGATTTCGGAGGCGAAGTGCCGGAGGATCGCGACATGCTGACCACGCTGCCGGGCGTGGGCCGCAAGACGGCCAATGTGGTGATGAACTGCGCGTTCGGCGCGGAAACCTTCGCGGTCGACACGCATGTCTTCCGTGTCTCGAACCGCACCGGCCTCGCCAAAGGCAAGACGGTGGAAAAGGTGGAAGCGCTGCTGGAGAAGCGCGTGCCCCGGCCTTTCCGCCGCGACGCGCATCACTGGCTGATCCTGCATGGCCGCTACACCTGCAAGGCGCGCTTGCCGGAATGCTGGCGCTGCAGCGTGGTCGATCTCTGCGCCTACAGGGACAAGGTGCTGGCGCCGCCGCAGCGCAAGCCCGCGATTGGCAAGGCAGCGAAGGAGGCGTAACTTCCGCATCCGTGGAGTTCGAAGAAAGCTCCACGGATCGAAGAGGATGCCATGCAAGCCAAGACCCTCATCACACCGCTCGCCATCCTGGCGCTGGCCGGTTGCCAGAACGAAATGGAAGACCAGCCGCCTGTCACCAAGGCTCCGGTCGCCAAGGTCCTCGGCGCGGCGGAGGACTGCATCTCGATCGCTTCGATCAACAGCTCGCAGGTGCATGACGACTACACGATCGACTTCAAGGTGGGCGCGCGAACCTATCGCAACACGCTGCCCTACCGATGCAACAGCCTCGGCTTCGAGAAGGCCTTCAGCTATGAAACCTCGCTCAGCAGGCTGTGCAGCACGGATATCATCTATGTGCTGCGCCAGGTCGGCGGTCGGCCGCAACGCGGGCCGGGCTGCGGGCTGGGCAAGTTCGTGCCGGTGGAGATCGTCAAGGACGAGACCAAGGGCTGAGAAAACCCGTCATTGCGAACCCATATAGCGCCGCTAATCCTCGCGGCTCATCGCGGAAATCACGGTCGCCGCCACCAGGTCGCCGATCACGTTCAGCGTGGTGCGGCACATGTCGAGGAAGCGGTCCACGCCCAGGATCAACCCGATCCCCTGCGGCGGCACGCCCACCCCGCCCAGGATCAGCGCGATCACCGGGAGCGAGCCCGCCGGCACTCCCGCCGTGCCCACCCCCGCCAGGATGCACACCAGCATCACGAAAAGCTGGTCCCCCAGCGACAGGTCCACTCCGAAGAACTGGGCCAGGAACAGCACGGTCACCCCTTCGAACATGGCGGTGCCGTTCTGGTTGGCGGTGGCGCCGATCGTCAGCACGAAGCGCGCGATCCTGGGCGGCAGCTTGAGTTCCGCATCCGCCACCCGCAGCGAAGTGGGCAGCGTGGCGTTGGATGACGCGGTGGAGAAGGCCATCACGCTTGCTTCGCGCGTCTCGCGGAAGAAGGCGATCGGGTTCTTCTTCGCGAGGAAAGCCAGCAGCGCGGAATAGACGCCGAACATCTGGATCGCGAGCGCCAGCAGCACGACGCCGACATAGGCGGCCAGCTTGAACAGCAGGTCCCAGCCGAACTGCGCGGCGAGGTTGAACATGAAGCAGAAGATCGCGATCGGCGCGAGCTGGATGACGAGGCCGATCAGCCGCATGGAGACTTCGAACACGCCTTCCACGGCATCCTTCAGCGTCTCGGTCCGCCTGGTCTGAACCAGCAGCAGGCCGATCCCGAAGAACAGCGCGAAGAACATCACCGCCAGAATGTCGTTATCGCTCATCGCGGTAACGACGTTGGACGGCACCAGCCCGATCACGGCATCCACGCCGGTCTTGGCTTCCGCCGTCTTGGCCAGGATGCCGGCCGCATTCTCTCCCCCCTGAGCCAGCAATTCGCGCGCGGCGACCGGATCGACGCCGTCACCCGGGCGGATGATGTTCACTACGGCAAGGCTGACCGCGACCGCGATCGAGGAAACGACCAGCGTGTAAACGAGCGTGCGGATGCCCACGGCTTTCAGCGCGCGAATCTCGCCCATGTCCGCGATGCCCACGACAAGCGCGGAAAACAGCAGCGGGATCACCAGCATGAACAGCAGGCGCAGGAAGATCTGGCCGATGGGTGTCGTCACATAGGTGGCGAAGCCATCCACCCAAGGCGCGTCGGGAGCGAAACTATAGGCGGCGAGACCCGCGACGAGACCGGCGAGGAAGCCCGCGAGGATTCGCCATTGCAGCCCGGTGCCATGGCTGGCGGGAGCGGTTTCCTGCGGGATCTCCGCAGTGTCGTTCATTCCGCGTCCCCCGCCAGTGCCGCGCGGGCCACACGCGCATAGATCCGGGCAAGCACTTCGAGATCGGCCAAGGCGACCGCCTCGTCCGTCTTGTGCATCGTCGCGTTGGACAGCCCGAATTCGATCACCGGGCAGAAATCCTTGAGGAAGCGCGCATCGGACGTACCGCCGCTGGTCGAGGCTTCGGGCTCGATCCCGATCTCATCCCGCACCGCCTGCGCGATCATTTGCGAAAAGCCGCCGGGCTGGGTCAGGAAAGGCTCGCCCGAGATCACCGCGCGCGTCGTCGCGCCATGCTTGCGCGCGATCGCCTCGACCAGTTCCGACAGGCTCGTGCCGCTATGGCGGTCGTTGAAGCGGATCGAGATACGTGCGCTGGCGGCAGCGGGAATGACATTGGTGGCCGGATTCCCGACGGCAATGTCGGTCACTTCCAGATTGCTCGGTTGGAACCAGTCGGTCCCTTCGTCGAGCACCAGCGCATCCAGCTCCGCCAGCAGCGCGACGAGCCTGGTGCACGGATTGTCAGCCAGATGCGGATAGGCGACATGGCCCTGCGTGCCGGCCACCTCGAGCCAGATATTGACCGAGCCGCGCCGGCCGATCTTCATCATGTCGCCCAGCCGGCCGACCGAAGTCGGCTCGCCCACCAGGCAGAGATCGGGTTCCAGCCTCATCGCGCGGATTTGGTCCATCAGCGCGAGCGTACCGTAGCGGGCCGGCCCTTCCTCGTCGCCGGTGATGATGAAGCTGATCGTGCCCGCATCGGCCGGCACAGCGCGCGCCGCCGCCACCATCGCGGCGATCGCACCTTTCATGTCCACCGCCCCTCGCCCATGGAGCAGGTCGCCGCGCCGTTCGGGCGCGAACGGGGCGGAAGTCCAGCCTTCGCCCGGCGGCACCACGTCGACATGGCCGGCAAAGGCGAAATGGCGGCTGCCTGCCGGCCCGCAGCGGATGGCGAAGAGATTCTCCACCGGCCCGTCCGGCGCTTCACCGCTGATCTTGCGATGGACTTCGAAGCCCAGGGGCGCCAGCATACCTTCCAGGCAGTCGAACACCAGCCCGGCAGCAGGCGTGACGCTGGGGCAGGCGATCAGCGCTTCGGCCAGGTCAACGACGCTCTGAGTGGCCGTCATCGTCATCCGACTGCCTGGGGTGCTTCCCACTGCTCGATCACCCATTGCTCGTCCTCGGCCGCCTTGATCCAGGCCTGCATCCATTCATGTTCCCACACCGCCTGCATATAGGCCTGCGCGAAGCCGGGCACGCCCACGCCATAGGTCAGGAAGCGGCTGACGATCGGCGCGTAGATGATATCCGCCGCGCTGAACGTGCCGAACAGGAACGGCCCCCCCTGGCCATAGCGCGCCCGCGCTTCGGCCCAGAGGCCTAGGATGCGGACGATGTTGGCCCGCGCCTCGGCATCCACCTGCACGCCTTCGAAGCGGCGGCGGACATTCATCGGCATCTGGCGGCGCAGCGGCAGATAGGAGCTGTGCATTTCCGCGACCATGGATCGTGCCATGCCGCGCGGCGCATCGTTCTTCGGCCAGAACCGCTCGCGTCCGACCTTGTCGGCGAGATATTCGATGATCGCCAGGCTGTCCCAGATCACCGTATCGCCATCCCACAGAATCGGCACCTTGCCCGACGAAGGCGCGATCTCGCCCCATTCGCGCTTGGCTTCTTCCCAGTCCTCGCCCGAGATGTTGACCGTGATCTCCTCGAACTGGAGGCCGGATTGCTTTGCTGCCAGCCAGCCGCGCAGCGACCAGCTGGAATAGTTCTTGTTGCCGATGATAAGCTTCATTGCGGTTCCCTTGCGCGGTCCGACCCTAGGCATTCAGCCTCGGACTGTCGAGGATGAACAGGACACGGGCGATCCTCCCTGTCACCGCAGGTGATGGGAGGGGGACCATGCGCAGCATGGTGGAGGGGCCGACCCTATCGCACTGGCCCCTCCGTCAATCGCTTACGCGATTGCCACCCCCCATCGCTGCGCAACAGGGAGGATCTCCTACCGCACTTCCACCCCCGCCTCCCCGCGGGTCTTCCACAGCGACCAGGCGACGCCGGCCGCGATCAGCGCGAACGTCACGCCCAGGCTGAGAACGGGCGGGAACTTGCCCCCGTCGAGCATGAAATCGGAAACGAAGATCTTTCCGCCGACGAACACCAGCACGGCCGCCAACGCATATTTCAGATAGTGGAAGCGGTGGATCATCGCCGCCAGCGCGAAATAGAGCGCGCGCAGGCCGAGGATCGCCATGATGTTGGACGTGTAGACGATGAACGTGTCGGTAGTGATCGCGAAGATCGCCGGCACGCTGTCCACCGCGAAGACGAGGTCGGCGACATTGATCACCGCCAGCGCCAGAAACAGCGGCGTGGCGGCGGTGACCAGCCGGCCGGTCCGCGGATCTTCGCTGCGCACGAAGAAGCGGTCGTCGTGCAGCTGCGGCGTCACCCGCATATGGCGGGCGATGAACTTGACCGCCGCATTGTTCCCCACATCCATGGGCGTATCGCCGGAAAGGAACATCTTGATGCCCGTAACGATCAGGAAGGCTGCGAAGAGATAGAGCACCCAATAGGCTTCCTGCACCAAAGCGGCGCCGCCCGCGATCATCAGCCCGCGCAACACGATCACCCCGACGATGCCCCACAGCAGCGCACGATACTGATAGCGCGGGGGAATCGCGAAATAGGTGAAGACCAGGCTGATCACGAAGACATTGTCGATCGAAAGCGCCTTCTCGATGAAATAGCCCGTGAAATATTCCATCCCCGGCTCCGGCCCGCGCGCATGCCAGACCCAGCCGCCGAACAGCAGCGCCACGCCGATGTAGAACAGCGAGAGCTTCAGGCTTTCCCCGATGCCGATCTCGCGGTTCTCCTTGTGGAGCACGCCGAGATCGAAGGCGGTCAGCGCAACGACGATTGCCAGAAAGGCAAGCCAGAACCAGGCGGGCGTGCCCAGCCAGTCGGCGAACAGGAATTCCATGATTACGGCTCCTCCATTGCCATGGTCCGATCGGAGGATCCGGTGCGGGGAGGTCGAAGAAGGCCGTCAGCGCATCGGATGATCCGATACGGTCCGACATCACGCGCGCATGGAAGCGACACGCCAGAGGGGCCCGGCCCGCATGGCGGAGGTAGGGATCGGGGAATGCGAGTTCAACCGGAGGATTGTTTCCGTTTGTTTCCGGCTCCTCGTCCCCAGCGAAGGCTGGGATCGCTGTGGCCGGGTACTACCAAGCCGAAAGAGATCCCAGCCTTCGCTGGGATGACGGATGTTTAGACTTCCACGTCGCCCAGCACGGCTGCGCGCAGTTCCTCGATGCCCATTCTGAGTTCGGCGGACGTCACCAGCACTTCGGGATAGGCAGCCGGATGCTTGCGCGCTTCCTCGATCGTGCGGGCGAGCACGGCCTCCAGCTCGCTCGCCTTGATCTTGTCCGCCTTGGTCAGCACGAGGCGATAGCCGACGGCGGATTCGTCGAGCATCTTCATCATTTCGAGATCGGGCGGCTTCACGCCATGCCGGCTGTCGATCAGCAGCAGCGTGCGCTTCAGCGGCACGCGGCCGCGCAGGAAGCTGCGTACCAGCGAACGCCATTTCTCCACGACCTTGGGCGGCGCCTTGGCGAACCCGTAGCCCGGCATGTCCACCAGCCGGAACCGGGTGGGTTCGCCCACTTCGAAGAAATTCAGCTCCTGCGTGCGGCCCGGCGTGACCGAAGCCCGCGCGATCGCCCTGCGCCCCGTCAGCGCATTCAGGAGCGAGCTCTTGCCGACATTGGAACGGCCGGCGAAGGCGATCTCGGGGAAGTCCGGGTCCGGCAGGAACTGGAGACCGGGCGCCGATTTCAGGAACTCGACGCGTCCCGAGAAGAGGCGGCCGGCGCGCTCGGCGAGTTCCTGCTGCTGCTCGTTCATCGTGCGGTCCCGCGAAGCGCAGGCCTCAGCCCTTCGCTTCGCGCTCCTTCTTGCGGGCCATTTCCGCGCGGTCCTTGGCCGCCTGCTCCTTCAACTGGGGATGGCGCGAATAGAGATACCATTGCTGCGTCATCGTCAGGATGTTGGAGGTGATCCAGTAGATCAGCAGGCCCGCCGCGAACGGCGCCATCACGAACATCAGCACCCATGGCATGATCGCGAAGACCTGCTGTTGCACCGGATCCATCGCGGCCGGGTTCAGCTTGAACTGCAGCCACATGGTGATGCCGAGCAGGATCGCCAGGATGCCGATGCCGAGAAAGGCCGGCGGCGTGAACGGCAGCAGGCCGAACAGATTCAGCACATGCAGCGGATCGGGCGCGGAGAGGTCCTTGATCCACAGCACGAAGGGCTGGTGGCGCATTTCGATCGTCAGGATCAGCACCTTGTAGAGCGCGAAGAAGATCGGGATCTGGATGATCAGCGGCAGGCAGCCCGCCAGCGGATTGACCTTCTCCTCCTTGTAGAGCGCCATCGTCTTCTGCTGGAGTTCCTGGCGGTCGTCCTTGTAGCGTTCCTGCAGCGCCTTCAGCTTGGGCTGCAGCGCGCGCATCGCGGCCATGCTGGCGAATTGGCGCTGGGCGATGGGGAACATCACGCCGCGGATGATCAGCGTCAGCAGGATGATCGCCACGCCGAAATTGCCCACCAGCTGGAACAGCTTGTCGAGCAGGAGGAAGATCGGCCGTTCGAACCAGCGGAACCAGCCCCAGTCGATCGCGAGACCGAAGCGCGAGACGCCGCCCTGCTCATAGGCATCCAGCACCTTGCTTTCCTTGGCGCCGGCGAAGAGCCGCGTGGTCCGCGCGGCGACCTTGCCCGCCGGCACGGTCTGGGCCTGGTAGAAGAGGTCGGCAAGGTAGACGCCCTTCGCGGGCGCGCGGAAATCGCTGGTGGTACGCTGGCCGTCCTGCGGGATCAGCGCGGACATCCAGTAGATGTCCGTGAAGCCGAGCCAGCCGGTCTGGCCCTTGTTGTCGACCTTTCCGGCTTCGGTCACCGCGCTGTAGTCCGGCCCGAATGTGACGGCATCGTCGAACGCGCCGAACGGGCCGGAATGGACGTTCCACGTGTCGGTGCTGGCCGTCCGGTCGGTGCGGTTGATCTGCGCCACCGGCTGCACCACCACCGTGCCCGCGCCGCGATTGGCGACGCTCTGTGCCGCGGTGATCATGTAGTTCTCATCGATCGCGAAGCGGATCGCGAAAGTCTGGCCCGCCCCATTGTCCCAGGTGAGCGTGACCGGCGTCTGCGGGGTCAGCTTGGTTCCCTGCGCCTGCCACACCGTCTTCGGGCCGGGGAGCGGAACGCCCTGGCCGATCCAGCGGAACTGCGCGAAATACTGGGCAGGAGTGCCGGCGGGAGAGAACAGCCGCGTCGGGCCGCTGTTCTTCTCGACCGTGGCGCGATGGCGATTGATCGTCAGATCGTCGAGCACGCCGCCCTTGAGATTGATCGAACCCGAGAGGCCGGGCGCCGCGATCGGCACGCGAGCCGGCGCCTTGAGGGCGGTTTCCAGATCGTGCTCCTCGAGCGCGATGTCGCCGGGATCGGTCAATCCGCCTTCACGAGTGCGCTTCGGCTGATTGCTCGATTCGGTGACCTTGCCTTCGATCACGGTCTGTTTGGGTGCCTGCGGGTAGAACCAGCGCAAGGCCATGTCCCAGCCCAGCAGCAGGACCATCGACAGGACCACCGCGAAGACGATGTTACGCTGATTGCTCACTCGGAAATTCCCATTCAATCGCCTGCGCTACGGCCTCAAGGCACCGGGTCGTAGCCGTGCCCTCCCCAAGGGTGGCAGCGCAATAGACGCTTAGCCGCCAGCCAGCCACCCTTAATCGCGCCATATCTGCCGATCGCCTGGATCGCATATTCGGAACAGGACGGCGCATAGCGGCACGTGGGCGGAAGGATGCGCGAGGGGCCGATCTGCCAGGCACGCGCAATGAGGATGAGAAGATACTTCACTTGCGCGGAGCCCCGGCTTGCCGGGCACCCGTTCGCGGCTTGCGCGGCGGATCGCCCTTGCCTTGCGCCGCGCGGGCCAGGGCGGCGGACAGTTCCTCGCGCAGCGTCGAAAAGTCCCGCTCCACCCCGCCTTCGCGCCCGATCAGCACGTGATCATGATCGGGCAGGCCTTCGCCCGGCAGCGCCGCCCACAGCAATTCGCGGAAGCGGCGCTTCATCCGGTTGCGGACCACCGCATTGCCGATACGCTTGGTGACAGTGATGCCGTAGCGCTTACCCTGCCCGCCGTTGGGGCGCGCAAGCAGCACGAAGCCGGGGCGTGCAACGCGCAAGCCCCGGTTGGCGGCCAGGAAATCGGAGCGGCGCGTCAGCACCGCCATAAGCGGCGGCTGGGCCGTCAGGCTCAGGCCGACAGCTTCTTGCGACCGCGCGCGCGGCGCGCACGCAGCACGTTGCGGCCGCCGACAGTGGCCATGCGCGAACGGAAACCGTGACGCCGCTTGCGCACGAGGTTGCTGGGCTGGAAAGTGCGCTTCATCGTAAAACCCTCGAAATCGTCAACTGCGCCGTCGCGGCGCGCAAAGTAGAGAGATTCGCCACCCCGAGGGCGTCGATCAAGGGCGCGCGGTTAGTGGAGCGCGGCGCTCAAGTCAAGATAGGCGAGTTCGGAATAGGCCGCCCGCGGCGCGGCCGTGACCGCGAAGCTCAACACCGCGAGCGGCGGCGGGAGATTGGTGTCGGGCGCCAGCACATCGGCCGCCGCCAGAGTCGGGACCGGCAAGGCCGGTGCGGCCGGGATGGGAGCCGCGATCCATCGCCGCATCTCGCCCGCGCTCAACCAGCGCGCGCTTTCGAACGGCACCGAATTGGTCATCGCATAGAAGGCGGCGGCCTGCGGCTCGCCCATGCCCATCTCGCGATAATAGTTGAGGTATTTGCGGTTCTCCGGCGAATTCGGCCCATAGTCCCGCGCCTGGTGCCCCGTATCGTCGATCCAGGAATGAACCGCGAATTCCGCTCCGTCATCTATCCGCCGGGCGGCGCCCGCCAGGAACAGCTCCACCGCGCCCGATCGCACCGAGCCGCCATGCGGCACATGGGTTTCGATCCCGGCCGCGCGGATCATCCGGCCAAGCCGCAGATTCGCCCGGTCGTTCTCAGTGCCCGGGCATTCGATCATTTCGAGCGTGGCGATCCCCGGATAGTCGCGCAGCATGGCGGCGAAAGCGGCAGGCGCTCCGTCGCTCGTGACGTCGACCAGTGCCGCGCGCTTCGCATCGAGTACTCTGAAGGGACCATAGCGCGCGATCCCGCGCGGAATTTCGGCCGGCGGCACCAGCGAGACATAATCCCCCGGCCCGCTGACGATGGTGATCTCCTCGACGATCGTCTGGTACACCGCCTCGCGCGCCTGCAACGGAGCGGCGAAAAGGAACGGCGTGGCGGCCAGCAGGGCGAGGAGCTTGCGCATGCCGCCTGCAATGCCCCGCTGCTTCCTATGTCAGCGCAAACAAACAAGGTTGCCGCAAGGTTTACGCTGTTACCTCGAAAATGGAGGAGGTCGAAGCCAGGGCCGCTCGACAGCGCCTTCACGCGCGGTATGGCAATGGCCGGGCATTGGGGGAAGCAGCGTGGTCGCGATCATATCGACGGTTGCCTATCTGGGGCTGGAAGCGCGCGCAGTGGAAGTGCAATGCCAGATCGCGCCCGGCATGCCGCGCTTCTCGATCGTCGGCCTGCCCGACAAGGCGGTGGGCGAGAGCCGCGAACGCGTGCAGGCCGCACTGGCAGCCATGGGCCTGTCGCTGCCTCCCAAGCGGATCACGATCAACCTCTCCCCGGCGGACTTGCCCAAGGAAGGCTCGCATTACGATCTCCCGATCGCGCTGGCACTCCTTGCCGCAATGGGGGCGACCGATGCCGAACAGCTGACCGACTGGATCGCGGTGGGCGAGCTGGCGCTGGACGGGCGGATCGTCCCCTCGCCCGGCGTGCTGTTGGCCGCGCTGCATGCCAGCGGCGAAGACAAGGGGTTGATCTGCCCGGCCGCACAAGGCGCGGAAGCCCGCTGGGCGAGCGGCATCGCGCTCTGCGCCGCGCCCGATCTCGTCGCCCTGCTCAATCACCTCAAGGGCATTCAGACGCTCGCCACACCACAGCCGGGCGAGGCGGAAGAGCCGGCGCACGGGCCGGACCTGCGCCAGGTGAAAGGCCAGGAGGTCGCCAAACGCGCGCTGGAGATCGCGGCGGCTGGCGGGCACAATCTGCTGATGGCGGGCCCGCCGGGCGCGGGCAAATCGCTCCTCGCCGCCTGCCTGCCGGGCATCCTGCCCGCGCTGACCCCGGCCGAGGCGCTGGAAGTCTCGATGGTCGCTTCGGTCGCCGGCACGCTGGACGGCGGACGGATCAGCCGGAGCCGGCCTTTCCGCGCGCCGCATCATTCCGCTTCGATGGCGGCGCTGACCGGCGGAGGACTGCGCGCGCGGCCGGGCGAAGTCAGCCTTGCTCATCTCGGCGTGCTGTTCCTCGACGAGCTGCCCGAATTCCAGCGCGCCGTGCTCGATTCGCTGCGCCAGCCGCTGGAAACGGGGGAAGTCAGCGTCGCGCGGGCCAATGCGCATGTGACCTATCCCGCACGCGTGCAGCTGATCGCCGCGATGAACCCCTGCCGCTGCGGCCATCTCGGCGATGCCGCGCTCGCCTGCAGCCGCGCCCCGCGCTGCGCAGCCGATTACCAGAGCAAGGTCTCCGGCCCGTTGCTCGACCGGATCGATCTCCATGTCGATGTCCAGGCGGTGAGCGCCATGGACCTCGCTTTACCCGCGCCGGCGGAAGGCTCGGCCGAAGTCGCCGCCCGTGTCGCTACCGCGCGTGCGATCCAGACGGCGCGCCTGAAGGGCACCAAGGCGCGCAGCAATACGGAGCTGGAAGGCGACGCGCTCGATGCGCACGCGACGCCGGACGAAGCAGGGCGCAAGCTGCTGCTCCAGGCCGCCGAAGCGATGCGGCTATCCGCTCGCGGCTACACCCGCATCCTGCGCGTGGCGCGCACCATCGCCGATCTGGCGGGTGCGGATGGGGTCACGCGCATCCATGTGGCGGAAGCGCTGAGTTACAGAAGGCGGCCGCCGGCGAGTTGATGGCGGCTATCGACCCATTGCGGACGTTTCCCTAACCCCGTCATGCCAGCGAAGGCTGGCATCTGCCTTATCCGGGCGATAGCTTCTCGAGATGCAGGGCGACTGGAAGATACGCCTGAAGAAGCCAATCCCGGCTGGAGCGACCTTTTCGGCCATGTCCTGTGAGGACAGAGATGCCAGCCTTCGCTGGCATGACGGAAATGGAAAAACCGCTGCTTTCCACCCGAACCTGAGAAACACCGCCCTTCCTTTGCAATCTCGTTACAAACCGAAGATGCCAATTTGACAGCCCCGGAGCTATCCAACACAGTCATTCGAAACTTCAGGAAAAGCCTGAGCGCGGGGAGATGTCGAAAGGTGACTCAACAGGAGGCTGGTCCACTCCTGCCAGATGTCCCCGACCCGCGACCTGTGGTGATATCATGCACATGGATGACAGCCTCGCAGGCAAGCGAGATAGTGTTGAAGCGGTGCGGGAAAAGCCGCTCTGGACACGCGCAGTGTGGATGCGCCTTGGCGCCCTGAATGCGCTCTTCGCTTTGTCCGTTCTTCTTTTTGCTGAGCCAAGCGTGGGCTACCCACAGCACGCGGCGATGGCGAGGTTTGGTGCCCAGGTGCAATTCATGCACGCGATGGCAACCTTGGCTTGTGCCACTTTCATGAATATCGGGGCACGGGGCGCTCGTCTGGCTCCGACATTCTTCCTTTCAGGAATATTGCTCTATTGCCTGCCACTCTATTGCGACGCGGTAGGCTTCGCTGTTTCGCTCACGCCGACCAGACCAATCGGTCTCAGCGCTTTGATAATCGGCTGGCTAGTTCTCGTCTGGTCTGCAGGGGATATAGACAAGGATTGATGCCGACCCAGAAGCCCTGGCCTGATTTTTCCGCCAACTCACTTTCATAGGGCGACTGGCGAATTCCGAATGTCCATTCTCCACCCTTTCAGACCTTCGTGGCACTGCGTGTCAGGTAGCGCTGGTGCTGTGCATAGGCCGGACCATTGCAGATTTGGCGGGACGGATGGGATCAGCCATATCCATGTGACCGAGGCGTTCAGGTACCGTCCCGCGAAGAAGCTCCTTCCGTTCGTCCTGAGCCTGTCGAAGAACAGCTTTTCCTTTCTGGTGTCGTAAGAATCCTTCGACAAGCTCAGGACGAACGAAGGTGAGCGTTGCTCGATCCTCACATCGATTTGGAATCGAAATAATCCCGCCACTGGAGGATCTTGCCCTGATCATCCAGCTCGAACACGCCGAGCACGCGCAGCGCGTTGATTTCCTTGCCGTCGCTGTCGAAAAAGCGGTCCACGCGTTCGGTGAACACGCGGTTCCCGTCGGCGCAGATGTTGACCATGTCCACGCCCATCCGCGCAAAGCCCGTCTGGGCGACGAAGGCGTCGATGATCGGCATGGCCTCTTCCGGCCCCGTCGTCACCGACAGGCCGACATTGTCCCACACGCCGTCCGGACGGATCGTGTCGCGCAAGGCTGCGCGGATCTCGTCCAGGCTCACATCCCAACGATCGAGAAAGCGGACGACTTCCTGCTTGGCATCCATTCCTTGTCTCCCAACAGAAAACGGCCGGCTTCGGGTGAAGCCGGCCGTCCGGTAAGTTTTGGCTCAGCCGCCCATGTGGAGGGCGCAGAGCTTGTTGCCCGAAGGATCGCGCAGATAGGCGAGATACAGTTTCATGCCGTTCATCTCGCGCCAGCCCGGCGCGTCTTCGCAAGTGGTGCCGCCATTGGCGGTGCCGGCGGCGTGCCATGCATCGACCTGTTCGGGCGAAGCCGCGCCGAAGCCGATCGTGCCGCCATTGGCACCGGTCGCGGCCTGGCCGTTGATCGGCTTGGTGATCGCGAAGTTCGCTGTGCCGTTCGAGTAGAACACGCGGCCTGCGGGATCGGTGAAGCCTTCCCCCATGCCCAGCGTGCCCAGTACTGCATTGTAGAACTTCGTCGACTTGTCGATATCGTCGGCGCCGACCATCACGTGGCTGTACATTGAATCCTCCTCTCCAGGATCAAGAATCACCGGCAGAACTGCCTGAGCCAATGGCTAACGCTGCGTCCGGCGGGGCGCAACCGCGCTCAATCGAGCAATCCATGTCGGACAAGTTCCGCTTCCAGCGCAGCGGCATCGCGGAACTGATGCGCATGCCAGCCGGCGGCGTGCGCGCCTGCGATATTGGCCGGATTGTCATCGGTGAAGAACAGCTCCGCGCCCGAATGGCCGAAGCGCCGTTCGGCCAGGCGATAGATCGCCGGATCGGGCTTCACGAGCTTCTCCACGCCGGAGACGACGATGTCCTGGAAATGATCCAGCACCGGATAGAGCGGGCGGAACGCATCCCAGAACGGGGCCGCGAAATTGGTCAGCGCATAGAGCGGCACGCCGCGCGCCGCTAGCCGCTCCACCAGCTCGGCCGTGCCGGCGACCGGTCCGGGGATGGAAGCGTTGAAATTGGTCGCATAGGCGCGAATCAGCGCAGCGTGTTCGGGAAACTCCGCGATCTTCTCGGCCAGCAGCTGATCCAGCTCGCGCCCCTCATCATGCTGGAAATGCCATGGCTGGGTGACGACATGAGTCACGAACCATTCGCGTTCCGCGGGATCGGGAATGAGATCGGTATAGATGTGGCGCAGGTCCCACTCGACCAGGACCCAGCCGACATCGAAAACGACGGCCGTGGGGTTCTTGGGTGCGTCAGACATTTTCTGAGGCACAGACATGGCAAAGGCCCCCGCACCGGCGGAGGCCCTGCTTGAAACGGGGCATGGAAAACCGGCCGCGAACGAATCGCGGCACGCGGAACATCAGCCCTGACGCGCCTTGAAACGGCGGTTGGTCTTGTTGATCACATAGGTGCGGCCACGACGACGGATCACGCGATTGTCGCGATGGCGGCCCTTGAGCGATTTCAGACTGTTGCGAATCTTCATGAAACTTGTCCGGCTTGACGGGTCGCCCCGCGAAATTTGAAGCCGCGCCGTTACGGGCGGGCGGCGGGCAAGTCAAGGGATTCGGACATGCGAAGGTGTCGGGCAATGATTTAGGCGTTCATTGACGATTAGGACAATTTGTCCTATCTGAGTGGTGCATTTGAAGTGATCTATGAGATCATCTCCAAGGGGCGCGCCGCTGTAACGGTTGCGCCCCTTAATCATATCGGGAAGGCGCTGTAACAGCCTCCCCTCACCCGCTATTTCCGGAAAACCTCGATGATCTTGATCACCAAGGTCGCAAAAGCGATGCACAGCATCGCAATTGCATTTGAAGTTACTATGAAAATCACCCGCTTCCTACGGCACGATTGGGCAAAGGCCCGGCCGCAAGCATCCTCTAACAGGGTGCAACAGGATCGGTTACATCCGTTGAGAGATGTAATTGCGCCATAACGGAGATTTCACGCTCAACCTCTGATCTCGCTCAATCGCCGTTCCCAGGCGAGCGCATGGCCGATCATCGTGTCGAGATCGTCATGCCGGGGCTGCCAGGGCAGGGTCTGCTTGATCCGGCGGTTGTCGGAAATCAGCGCATCGGGATCGCCGGCGCGGCGCGGGCTCAGGATGCGTTCGATCTTGCGGTTCGTGACCCGGTCGACCGCATCGAGCACTTCGAGCACCGAGAAGCCGCGCCCGTAGCCGCAATTCATGGTGAGCGAGTTCGCCGGCCGGGCGATCAGTTCCTCCAGCGCCAGCACATGGGCGGCCGCGAGATCGCTGACATGGATATAGTCCCGCACACCGGTGCCGTCCGCCGTGTCGTAATCCGTGCCGAAGACTTCGACATGCGAACGCTTGCCCGTCGCCGCTTCCACCGCGACCTTGATCAGATGCGTCGCGCCCGCGGTCGACTGCCCGCTGCGGCATTGCGGATCGGCACCCGCCACGTTGAAATAGCGCAGCGCGCAATAGTTGATCGGATGCGCGGCGGCCGTGTCCTTGAGCATGATCTCGGTCATCAGCTTCGACATGCCGTAGGGATTGATCGGCAGCTTCGGGCTGTCCTCGTTCACGGGCGAGACCTCGGGAATGCCGTAAGTCGCCGCGGTCGAACTGAAGATGACATGCGCGACCCCGCCCTTCACGGCCGCTTCGATCAGCGAACGGCTGTTGGCGGTGTTGTTGCGATAATATTTGAGCGGGTCGGCCACCGATTCCGGCACCACCACGGAGCCCGCGAAATGCATGATCGCGCGCGTGCCCTGTTCCGCGAAGATGCGGGCGAGCAGCGTGTCGTCGGAGATGTCGCCTTCGTAGAACGCCGCGCCTTCCGGCACGGCGAAGCGGAAGCCGGTGACGAGATTGTCGATCACCGCCACCGGCCATCCCGCATCGAGCAGCGCGAGAACGGCGTGGCTGCCGATATAGCCGGCGCCGCCGGTGACGAGGACGGGGCATTTTCGATTCATTCAGCTTTCCCCAGACATGGCCCAAGACATGGAACGAACAAGCGATCGGCGAACAATGCGGACGCTTGCATCGCATGCCATTGAGCCCCAGATTCACGGCCAGCACAAGGAAGAGGAACCACGCAGATGAAATCCGCTTCATTCGCCGTCCTGCTGCTCGGCGTCGCGGCGCTTGGCGGCTGCGTGGCGCCGGTCGGCCCAGTGGAAGTCACGCGTTTCCATGACCCGGCCCAGCTGCAGCAGCTGGGCAAGGGCGCGATCGCGGTGGAAGCGGGGCCGGGCATGGACCCCGCCTCGCTCGAATTCCGCGCCTATGCCGCTGCCGTGGGCCGCGAGCTCAATCGCCTCGGCTACCAGTCCGCACCCACCGGCCAAGGCGGCCAGGTGGCGCTGCTGCGCGTCCAGCGCGATGCGGCCGGGCCGGGCCGTGGCCGCAATCCGGTCAGCGTCGGCGTGGGCGGCGGGACGGGCGGCTATGGTTCGGGCGTGGGCATGGGGATCGGCATCAACCTTTCCGGCCCGCCCAAGGAACAGGTGCTGACCGAAATGCACGTGATGATCCGCAACCGCGCTACGAGCACCACGATCTGGGAAGGGCGCGCCAATTTCAGCGTGCGGGAGGATGCGCCGGTGGCGCAGACCGAGCTGGGCGCCGCCAAGATGGCCGAGGCGCTGTTCCGCGACTTCCCGGGCCGTTCGGGCGAAACGGTCGAGGTCAAGTGAGCGATATCCTGATCAACGCCGCATTCGACAGCGGCAATATCGAAGTGCTGGGCGTGGAAGGCGCGACGGCGCGGCTCGCCATCCGCAAGGACAACCAGTCGGATTTCTTCCAGTGGTTCCATTTCCGCGTCAGCGGTGCCGGCAAGCGCGAGCTGGTGCTGAAGATCTCCGGCCTCGGTGCATCCGCCTATCCGATGGGCTGGCCCGATTATCGCGCCTGCGTGTCGGAGGATCGCGACTATTGGGGCCGCGCCGAGACGAGCTGGGACGCGGCCGAAGCCGGCGGCACACTCACCATCCGGCATGCGCCTGCGGGCGATCTCGCGTGGTTCGCTTATTTCGCGCCCTATTCGATGGAGCGGCACCACGATCTCGTCAGCGAAAGCGCCGCCTGCGAAGGCGTGACTCACCGCTGCCTCGGGCTCAGCCTCGACGGTCGGCCGATCGACTGCCTGGAGATGGGCGAAGGCGACCTCCAGGTCTGGCTCTACGCCCGCCAGCATCCGGGCGAGAGCATGGCCGAATGGTGGATGGAAGGCGCGCTGGAACTGCTGACCGATCCGGCCGATCCCGTGGGCCGCGTGCTGCGCACGAAATGCCGCCTGCACCTGGTGCCGAACGCCAATCCCGACGGATCGGCGCGCGGCCATCTGCGCACCAATGCGGCAGGCGTGAATCTCAATCGCGAATGGCACGAACCCAGTGCCGAGCGCTCGCCCGAAGTGCTGGCGATCCGCAATGCGATGGACGAGACCGGGGTCGACTTCGCGATGGACGTGCACGGGGACGAAGCGATCCCGGCGGTATTCCTGGCGGGGTTCGAAGGCATCCCTTCCTGGAAAGAGCGCCAGGGTGAGGATTACTACCGCTATCAGGCGATCCTGGAGCGGCGCACGCCTGACTTCCAGAGCGCGCTCGGCTATCCCAAGGCGCCGGCGGGCAAGGCCAATCTCACCATGTCGACCAATCAGCTGGCCGAGCGTTTCGGTGCGGTGGGAATGACGCTGGAAATGCCTTTCAAGGACAATCGCGACCTGTCCGACGAGAAGCAGGGCTGGAGCCCGGAACGTTCGAAACTGCTGGGGCGCGAATGCATGGCAGCGCTGGCGGAATGGCTGGGGGAAATGAAGTAGAATCCGTTCGTCCTGAGCTTGTCGAAGGACCGCTTTTCCGTTTTGCCTCAAAAGAAGAGAAGAACGGTCCTTCGACAAGCTCAGGACGAACGGATCTTATTTCTGTGTCAGACTCCCCGGCCCGAACGCGTGCGGTAGCAATTCCGAAAGCCGCACTTCCAGCACCTCGCCCTCGCCACCCGAACACCAGATCACGGGATCGGTCCCGCCCAGCTCCGCAAGCTCGTGCAGCACCTGGCGGCAACGCCCGCAGGGCGTGACGGGCTGCGCGCCGGGGCCCGCCACCGCGACCGCTTCCAGTCCGCCGCGGCGCCCTTCGTTCATCGCGCGGACCACTGCGGCCGTCTCCGCGCAGAGCGACAAGCCGCTGCTCGCATTCTCGACATTGGCGCCCGTCACCACCGACCCATCGGCGAAACGCAGCGCCGCCCCCACCGGAAAGCGGGAATAGGGCGCGTGGGCGTGCGCGGCTGCGGAATGGGCCGCGGCGATCAGCGCATCGCGTTGCGCACTCATGGCTGATAGACCACCCAACGCACAGGCAGGTCGCTCGCTTCGGTGCGCAGTGCGGAATTGGCGGTCCACAGCGTCCACGGTCGGCCGCCATATTCCGGTTCCACCCGGTCGCCCTGAAGCCAGAGGCTGCGATCCATCCGCGCGGCGATCTGGTAGCGGTCCTGGAATGCCGGCGAAATCTCCAGCAGCGCCGGCTTGCCCACATGACCTTCGATCTGGTTGAGGAACGTCGTCAATTCGCTCTCCACCGCCGCGTCGCTTACGCGTTTGGGGCAATCCTCGGTCGTCATGGACAACGCGATCGCCGGGGGCAGCAAGGCCGAATCGCGCGGCACGATGGTCACGAAATTCGCGGCCTGTCGCTCGGCCGGCTCGCATGGATCATAGAGGTGGACCACGCCGAGCTTGAGGCCGGCCGCGCGGGCCGCCGCGAAATTCTCGGAGAAGCGCGGGTCCTGCCCGCGCGATCCCCGGCTCGCCTCGATATAGGCGAAATCCGCCCCGATCGCCTTGAAAGCCTTGAAATCGGCTTTCCCGTCGCGCGCCCCGACGAGCACGCCCTGCACCGGATAGGTCTGGCGCGAAGGCAGCCAGTGGATCAGGTGCCACCAGCCGGCCGCGCCGCCGATCAGGACGATCAGCAGCACGGCAGCCGGCAAGCGCCAGCGCGCGATCAGGCTTTTCCTGCGCCCCATGCGTGCCCCTACCCGCTCCTCCTTGCCCAAGCCCCGCTTTGCCACGTGCGTTTGTCAGCCCCTGATATGCAGCACGCAGATCAGCGTGAACAGCCGCCGTGCGGTGGCGAAATCCGTTTCCACCTTGCCGTCCAGCCGTTCGAGCAGGGCATGGGCGGCATCGTCGTGAATCGCGCGGCGCGCCATGTCGATCGTCTCGATCTCCTGCGGCGTCGCCTTGCGGATGGCCTGGTAATAGCTGTCGCAGATCGCGAAATATTCCCGAATCGGACGGCGGAACCGCGCCAGGCCCAGCAGCAACGTCTCGACCGGCTGTTCGTCCTCGGTCGCGATCTCCATCGCCAGCCGCCCGTCATGGACCGACATGCGCAGGCGATAGGGCCCATCGAAGCTGGCCTTGTCGGCTCTCAGCGGGCGGAAGCTGTTCTCCTCGATCAGGTCGAACATCGCGATGCGGCGCTCCTGTTCCACATCGGCGTTGCGCCAGAGGATCGTCGCTTCGTCGAGCGCGATATGAGAGATGCGATGATCCGCCATTGCCGGGAGGGTCTTTCGCAGATGCGCCCCCCGCCCGGCAAGAGCGATCAGGGCCGATTGGCAGTCGGTTGCCGACCAGTCCCCGCTATCCACAGGGTGGGCGTCGGGCACGGACCTTGCGCCGCGAGGCCGGCAAGCGCATTGCGGGGGGATGCCGCAAGAAGACCTCCTCACCCGCGATCATGCCGGCGCCGCCCATGCGCTTCCCGCCAACATCGAAGCGGAAGCGGCGTTCCTGGGCGCGGTTCTGATCGACAACCAGGTGATCGAGGACCTGCAGACCGCGCTCAAGCCCGAACATTTCTTCGAACCCGTCCATGGCCGGATCTTCGAACGCATCCTCACGCTGATCGACCGGCAGATGGTGGCCACGCCGATCACGCTCAAGCCCTATTTCGAATCGGATGCCGCGCTGCAGGAGCTTGGCGGGATTTCCTATCTCGCCAAGCTGACCGGCGACGGGCAGGGCCTGCTCGCCGCGCGCGAGCTGGCGGGCCAGATCTACGATCTCGCTCTGCTGCGCGCGCTCGCCAAGGTCGGACGCAATCTGGTGGAAGACGCGCTCGACACCTCGGACGAAGTCTCGCCCATGCGGCGGATCGAGAATGCCGAGGCGGAACTCTACAAGGTCGCCGAAGGGGCGACGGCGGGCAGCGAAGCGCAGAGCTTCCGCCTCGCCACCACCACGGCGCTGGCCCAGATCGAGATCGCGCTCAATTCCGGCGGCCATATCTCGGGCAAGACCACGGGCCTTACCAGCGTGAACGAGAAGATCGGCGGCTTGCACCCGTCCGACCTCATCATCCTCGCCGGCCGTCCGGGCATGGGCAAGACCTCGCTGGCCACCAACATCGCGTTCAACTGCGCCGACCGCCTGCTGCGCGACCGGCAGGACGGGATCGAGGACGAGAAATCGGTCGGCGCGGCAGTGGCCTTCTTCAGCCTGGAAATGAGCGCCGACCAGCTCGCCACCCGTATCCTGGCCGAACAGGCGAAGATCAGCAGCGAGGCGCTGCGCATGGGCAAGATCGGACGCGACGATTTCCGCGACCTCGCCCATGCGAGCCAGCGCCTGGCCGAACTGCCGCTCTATATCGACGACACGCCCGCGCTTTCGATCTCGGCACTGCGCAACCGCGCAAGGCGGCTCAAGCGGCGGCACGATATCGGGCTGATCATCGTCGACTATCTCCAGCTGCTCCAGGGCTCGCAGCGGGCGCAGGACAACCGCGTGAACGAAATCTCGGAGATCAGCCGCGGGCTGAAGACGCTGGCCAAGGAATTGAACGTGCCGGTGATCGCGCTGTCCCAGCTCTCCCGTGCGGTGGAACAGCGCGAGGACAAGCGGCCCCAGCTGTCCGACCTGCGCGAATCCGGCTCGATCGAACAGGATGCGGACATGGTGTGGTTCATCTATCGCGCCGAATATTACCACAACGCACTGAAGCCGGACACGCCGAACGAGACGAGTTCGGGCGACGTGGTGGAGAAATACACCGCCTGGGAATCGCGCCACATGGAGCTGGTGAACCGCGCGACGCTGATCGTGGCGAAGCAGCGCCACGGCTCCACCGGCAACATCCCGCTCCATTTCCAGAGCGAGATCACC
Source organism: uncultured Erythrobacteraceae bacterium (assembly GCA_946482075.1). Next base: position 30,749 of record CAMLQG010000011.1, on the reverse strand, counting down.
CGCTTCAGCGATCTCGCCCGCGAGGAGCTGCGCGCTTACGCGGATCATGGGGACTGAGCCTCGGGCCCCAAAGGCCGTTCGTGCTGAGCTTGTCGAAGCACCGCTTTTCCTGCTTGCCCTTGTTGAAGAGAAAGACGGTCCTTCGACAAGCTCAGGATGAACGGACGAGAGGTTGGCTATTCCTGTCACCTTCTGCCAGACCACGCCGATGCTCTGGCTTCTTCTCGCTCTTGCCACGCCGACGCAGGCCGAAACGGCGGTGGATGCTCCCGCCCCGACGCTCGCCCAGCGCGTCGCGCGCCAGCCGCGCGCAGTGCGCGCCTTCATCGCGCGGCGGACGGACTGCAACCATTGGGGCGGGGAGGAGCCCTACGACGCGGCGCGGCGGCGCGAGATCAAGCGCGCAGTGCGCGGTCTGCGCTGCACGCGACTGGACAAGGATGAGGCCGAACTGATCAGGCGCTATCGCAGCGCCCCAGCGCTCATCGAACTGCTCGACGCGGTGAGGGACGAGCCGGGTCTCTAGACCCGGCTCTCCAGCATCATGCCCCGTGCGGTGCGGTGTCGCCGCCGAACTTCTTGCCCGTCTTCGGAATCGCGGAGCCATGCACCGGCCTGGGCACGGCCGGCCCGCTCGGACGATCGGGGCGATCGATCTTGCCGTCTTCCAGGAGCTGCTTGATCTCCTCGCCGTTCAGCGTCTCATATTCGAGCAGCGCTTGGGCCAGCAGATGGAGCTTGTCCTCCTGCGTCTTCAATATGTCGGTCGCGCGCGCATGGGCACCGTCCACCAGCCCACGGATCTCACTGTCGATCAGCTTGTTCGTCTCGTCCGACATCATCAGCCGCTGCGAACCGCCCATGCCGAGATAGCCTTCGGACTGGTCCTCATACTGGAGCGGGCCGAGCTTGTCCGACATGCCCCATTTGGTGACCATGTTGCGCGCGAGGCCCGTGGCGTAGGTAATGTCCGAGCTCGCGCCCGAGGACACCTTGTCATGGCCGAAGATGATCTCTTCCGCCACGCGCCCGCCCATGGCGACCGCCAGGTTCGCGTGCATCTTGTCCCGGTGGTAGGAGTAGTTGTCCCGCTCCGGCAGGCGCATCACCATGCCCAGCGCGCGGCCGCGCGGGATGATCGTGGCCTTGTGGATCGGATCGGACGCCGTCTCGTTCAGCGAGACGAGCGCATGGCCCGCCTCGTGATAGGCGGTCATCTTCTTCTCGTCCTCGGTCATCACCATGGAGCGGCGCTCCGCCCCCATCATGACCTTGTCCTTCGCGTCCTCGAACTCCTGCATCGCGACCAGGCGCTTGTTGCGCCGGGCCGCGAGCAGCGCCGCCTCGTTCACGAGGTTGGCGAGATCCGCGCCGGAAAAGCCGGGCGTGCCGCGCGCGATGGTGCGCGCGTTCACGTCGGGCGCCAGCGGCACCTTCTTCATGTGGACGGCCAGGATCCGGTCGCGCCCGTCGATATCGGGGACGGGCACCACCACCTGCCGGTCGAAGCGGCCGGGCCGCAGCAGGGCCGGGTCGAGCACGTCGGGCCGATTGGTCGCCGCGATGATGATGATGCCTTCATTGGCCTCGAAGCCGTCCATCTCGACCAGCAGCTGGTTCAGCGTCTGTTCGCGCTCGTCGTTCGAATTGCCCAGGCCGTGGCCGCGATGGCGGCCCACCGCATCGATCTCGTCGATGAAGACGATGCAGGGCGCGTTCTTCTTGGCCTGTTCGAACATGTCGCGGACGCGGGATGCGCCGACGCCCACGAACATCTCCACGAAGTCCGAGCCCGAAATGGTGAAGAACGGCACGCCCGCTTCCCCCGCGATCGCGCGGGCGAGCAGCGTCTTGCCGGTGCCGGGCGAGCCGACCAGCAGCGCGCCCTTGGGGATCTTGCCGCCGAGCTTGGAGAAACGCTGCGGATTGCGCAGGAATTCGACGATCTCCTGCAATTCCTCGCGCGCTTCGTCGATGCCGGCAACGTCATCGAACGTGACGCGGCCATGGCGTTCGGTCAGCAGCTTGGCCTTGGACTTGCCGAAGCCCATCGCGCCCGATCCGCCACCCTTCTGGACATGGCGCAGCGCGAAGAAGGCGACGCCGAGGATCAGCAGGAAAGGCAGCGACTGGAACAGGATGTAGACCAGCAGGTTCGGCTGTTCGGCCGACTTGCCCGAATATTTCACGCCCTTGTCCTGCAGCAGCGCCGGCAGGCTGATATCGTTGGGCACGGGCACGGTGGTGAACTGCTCGTCGTTCTTGAGCACGCCGGTGATCCGGTCCGGCCCGATATCCACTTCGCGGACGCTGCCTTCGGACACCTTGTCGCGGAAATCGGAGTAACGCATCTGCGTGCCGCCCGCGCTGCCGCCCGCGTTGAACATCGAGACCACGAGCACGAGGGCGAGGAAAATCCCACCCCATACCATGAGGCTCTTCAACAGGGGATTGCCGTTGGGCTGCTGGTCGTCATTCATCGCGCAGGCGTCCTTTCATCCGCGAATGTAGGCGCAGACAGGTGAATGGCAAGATAATGGCGCCATATCGCTTCATCGAGGCGGCATATCGCGGGAAATGCAGTAGTGCATTTCCCTCACCGTAACAAAAGCGTAATGTGCCCCCCGCATGAGCCAGGCACCTTCCAATCTCAGAATGGTCGAGATGAATCCCGAAGCGGCGCAGCCCGGCGCAACCGATATCCAGGACTTGCAATCGCGCTATTTCAATCGCGAGCTGAGCTGGCTGGCCTTCAACCGGCGCGTGCTGGCGGAAGCCTGCAACACCCGCTACCCGCTGCTGGAACGGCTGCGCTTCCTCTCGATCTCGGGCAGCAATCTCGACGAATTCATGATGATCCGCGTCGCGGGCCTGGCAGGCCAGCTCGCCCGCAGGATCGACGAGATCTCGATCGACGGGCGCACGCCCAGCCAGCAGATGGCCGATATCCGCCAGACGGTGCGCAATCTCGAGCAGGAGCAGCAGGCGATCTGGCTCGATCTGCAGAGCCGGCTCGCCGCCGCCGACATCCATATCGCGGATGAGCGACAGATCGACGCCGAGGCGGAAGCCTGGCTCAAGGACTATTTCCTCGAACATATCGTCCCGGTGCTGACCCCGCAGGCGATCGACCCGGCACATCCCTTTCCCTTCGTGTCGAACCAGGGGATCGGCCTCCTGTTCAACCTCACGCGTCTCGCCGACAGGAGCCAGGTCCCGGAAATGCTCCTGATCCCCTCCGCTCTCCCGCGCTTCGTGCGCGTGCCGGGCGAAAAGGCGATCTATATCAGCATCGAGGATCTGATCTGCCGTTTCGCCGACACGATCTTCCCCGGCTTTCGCATCGAAGGCAGCGGCGCATTCCGCGTGCTGCGCGACAGCGATATCGAGATCGAGGAAGAAGCCGAGGATCTCGTGCGCTACTACCGCACCGCGATCCAGCGCCGCCGCCGGGGCCGCGTGATCCTGCTGGAGATGGAGCCGAACTTCGATCCGGTGGCGGAACAGCTCCTGCGCGACCAGCTCGGCCTGCAGAACGCGCTGGTGATCAAGACGGACGGTCTCATCGGCATCAGCGGCCTGTCCGGCATCGTCGAAGAGGATCGGCCGGACCTGAAATTCGACAGCTACAGCCCCCGCTATCCCGAACGCGTGCTGGAGCATGACGGCGATTGCTTCGCATCCATCCGCGAGAAGGACATCGTCATCCACCATCCTTACGAAAGCTTCGAGGTGGTGATCGACTTCCTGCGCCAGGCGGCCGAGGACCCGGACGTGGTGGCGATCAAGCAGACGCTGTACCGCGCGGGCAAGCAGTCGGCGATCATCGCGGCGCTGATCGCCGCGGCGGAAGCGGGCAAGTCCGTGACCGCCGTGGTCGAACTGAAAGCCCGCTTCGACGAGGAGCAGAACCTCCTCTGGGCAAGCCAGCTGGAACGCGCGGGCGTACAGGTGATCTACGGTTTCGTCGACTGGAAGACGCACGCCAAGGTTTCCATGGTCGTGCGCAAGGAGGAAGGCGGCTATCGCACCTACTGCCATTTCGGCACCGGGAATTACCATCCCGTCACCGCGCGCATCTACACCGATCTGAGCTTCTTCACCGCCGATCCGCGGCTGTGCCGGGATGCCGCCAAGCTGTTCAATTTCGTGACCGGCTATGTCGAGCCCCAGAAGCCGGAGCTGCTTTCGATCTCGCCCATCGGCCTGCGCGAGAAGCTCTATGAATGTATCGACGCGGAAATCGCCAACGCCGGCAAAGGCAAGCCTGCGGCGATCTGGGCGAAGCTCAACTCGCTGACCGATTCCGGCGTGATCGAGCGGCTCTATGCCGCCAGCGTGGCGGGAGTCGAAGTGGTGCTGGTGGTCCGCGGCATCTGCTGCCTGCGGCCCGGTGTGCCCGGCATGTCGGAGAACATCACCGTCAAGTCGATCATCGGCCGCTTCCTGGAACACAGCCGCATCTGGGCCTTTGCCAACGGATCGCGCATGCCCAGCCCCAAGGCGCTCGTCTTCCTCTCCTCAGCCGACGCGATGTCGCGCAATCTCGACCGGCGCGTGGAAGCGCTGGTCCAGATCACCAACCGGACGGTGCACGACCAGGTTCTGCAACAGGTTCTGCTGGCCAACCTGCTCGACAACGAGCAGAGCTGGATTCTGAAGCCCGATGGGACGTATGACCGGATGGACACGGGAGAAAAGCCGTTCAACCTGCACCGCTACTTCATGATCAACCCCTCGCTTTCCGGGCGGGGCGGGGCGCTGGCTTCCGGTGCGGTTCCCAAGCTGACGCTGCGACGCGGCGCGGCCTAGGGCATATCCATCTGATCGATCCGCCTCGTCCTTGCGAGGCCACCGGCCGAAGCAATCCAGAGCGGTTGCGCGTTCCGCTCCGGATCGCTTCCTCGGCTTCGCCTGCTCGCAACGACGATTCCACGGAAATCGGATCGGCCTGGGCAGCGCCTTGCTCATGAAACCCCGCAACGGCACCGCCGTCCTCACCGACGCGCGCATGGACTGCGCGGTCATCGATATCGGCTCCAACACCATCCGCCTGGTCGTCTATGGCGGGTCGAAGCGCGCGCCCCGCGCGCTCATCAACGAGAAGCTCACTGCCCGGCTCGGGCGCGATCTCGCCAGCACCGGACGCATCCCGGACAAAGCGATCGACATGGCGCTCGCCGGCCTCGCCCGCTACGCGGTGCTGCTGGCCGACCTCAAGATCACCGACATCCAGGTCGTCGCCACCGCCGCTTCGCGCGATGCGGCGAACGGCGCCGAATTCCTCGACCAAGTGCGCGCGCTGGGCTTCGAACCGCGCCTCCTGAAAGGCGAAGAAGAGGCGGAAGCGAGCGCGATGGGCGTGATCGGCGCTTTCCCCGACGCGCGCGGCACGGTTGCCGATCTCGGCGGGGGCAGCCTCGAACTGATCGCGATCGATGCCGGCCGGTGGGAGCACGGCGTCAGCCTGCCGCTCGGCACGCTGATGCTGCCCCATGTCCGCGAAGGCGGTGGCGACCGCCTGCGCAAGATCGTGATCAAGGCCCTCAAATCCTCCGACTGGGACACGCCGCACCGCGCGCCGCTCTATCTGGTGGGCGGAACCTGGCGCGCGCTCGCCAAATTCGCCCGCCAGCAGATCGACTGGCCGCTGAACGACACCCATGCCTTCGAGCTCGATCCGGCGCGCACCGCGAAAGTGCTCAAGGCGCTGGCACGGACCGAGCCTGCCCTGCTCAACGATGCGCGCGGGATATCCTCGATGCGCGCCGATGCACTGCCCGATGCGGGCGCGCTGCTGCAGATCCTGATGGAGGAGCTGGAGCCGGAGAAGCTGGTCTTCTCCTCCTGGGGCTTGCGCGAAGGGCTGCTCTACCAGCGGCTCGATCCCGCCGCGCGCACGCAGGACCCGCTGCTCGCCGGCATGGCCGCATTCGCCACGCCGCGCGGCTGCGCGCCGCAGCGCGCCACCCGGATCGCCGGCTGGACGGTGCGCGCGATCTCGTCCGCCGCGCCGGGGCGCGAAAGATGGCGGCTCGCCGCCACCATGCTGGCAATGGCATCGCAATCGATCGAGCAGAACCTGCGCGCCCACCAGGCGGTCGACTGGGCGCTGCACAAGCGCTGGGTGGGGCTGAGCGCGCAGGGCCGCGCGATGATCGCGGCGACCGTGCTCGCCAATTGCGGGACGACCGAGCTTCCGCCCGAACTGGCCGTGCTCGGCGATGCCGATCTGCTGGAGGAAGGAATTCGCCTGGGCCTCGCGATCCGCCTGTTCCGCCGCCTGGATGGCGGTTCCGACAAGCTGCTGGAAGCGAGCGCGCTGACGGTGGACGACGGCCGCCTGCTGCTGTCGCTGGGCGAAAGCCGTGCGGCCTTGCGCGGTTACCAGCTCGACAAGGATCTCGCGAATCTCGCCGGCCGCCTCGGCCTGGAACCGGCGCTGGAAGTGGTGCCCGACGAACAAATACGCCGGCACTGACGTGCCGGCGCAGTGTTTCCCCTGATGTCTGCCGGGGGGATTGGTTTCCCCCTCGGCCTCCCTCAAGCCGCTAGAGCTAGAATTTGAACGAAGCCTGGACTCGGATTTCCCGACCCCGGTTCACGTTGCCCGAGAAGTCCGGCAGGCCGCCCGGGATGTTGGTGCCGGCAAGGGTTGCGATACCGGTGAGCGGGGTCTGGCTGACGAAGCGCGAACGATAGACTTCGGTCAGATTGCGACCGATCAGCGCCAGCCTCCAGGTGCCATCCTGCGCGCCGACATAGATCGACGCGTCGAGGTTGACATACTTGGCTTGCTTGGCCTGGGGTGCGGATTCCAGCTGGCCGTAGAAGCTGCTGGTATAGAGCGCGTCGCTGCTGAAGCCGAATTCCAGGCTGTTGCCCACCGCAGTGCTGTAGCTGAAGCCCAGGCTTGCGGTCCAATCCGGCGCGAGCACCAGCGGACGCCCCCCCAGATCCTGGTTCTGGTACTGTGCCCGGCGCGCCGGCAACGGTCCCGCGCCATCGAGGTCCACCAACGGGAAGGGAACGGCGCCGTTCGGATCGAACCCGCCTGCAATCGCAGCCAGCAACGCCGCATTCGGCGTCAGGTTACAACCCTCGCTCACCAGCTGGCCAGCATAGCAGCCCGCCAAGAAGTTCCCGTAGCGCGCCTTGTTGTAGTTGAACGAACCACGCAGTTCGAGGCCATCGACAGGCGTGCGCCACTGGAAGTCGCCCTCGATGCCCTTGATCGTGGCGCTGGCCGCGTTGATTAGGCGCTGGGAAAGCGAGATCGGATCGAAGGTCGCGACCTGCAGATCGTTGTACTTGTAGGTGTATGCAGTGAGGTTCGCACTGAAGCGGCCGTTCGAATATTTGATACCCGCTTCGAAGCCCTTGGTCTTCTCCGGACGGTAGTCAATTCTCGTGACGCTCGGCGCGGCCTGGCCGTTGCCGGTATTGAAGCCACCCGACTTGAAGCCGTTCCGCCATGCGCCGAAGATCGTCCAATCCTGGTTCGGACGGTAGCGAATCGTGATTTCGGGCGACCAGTTGCTGAACTCGACCTCATCGACCGCATAGTTCGTTTTCAGCACGCCATTGAGGCGGCCGAGCACGTCCTTCTTTTCCTTCGTGTAGCGCACGCCGCCGGCGATTTCGAGCTGCTCGACCGGCTTGACGATGACCTGGCCGAAGGCGGAAAGCGTCTTGCCGTTCGCAACATAGTCGGATTCCGAGCACGCCCCGCAGGCGGCGCCCGGTGAGCTCGATGCTCCCTTGGTCAGTGCAAAGAGGTCAATCGCAGAGACGTTGGCGTTGGTGATCTTGGTGTCCTGGTAATAGGCACCCAACGCAAGGTTCACCGGCCAGTCGTCCTTGGCGGTAACTAGGCGGATTTCCTGCGAAAGTTCCTTGCGCGTCGACGGGTTCATGTTCGTCAGGCCGCCCGCGCTCTGATACATCGCGGTGCCGCTGAAGAAGTCGTCGATCTTGTAGTAGCCCGACACCGAGGTCACCGTGATGTCCGGCGCGACTTCGTAGTTCAGTTCCAGCGAAGCCAGGTGCTGTGTCATTTCCTGGCCAGTGGTGCGGAACTTGCCTCCATTGATATAATCCGGAATGAACGGCGTCACGAGCGCGATCAGACGTGGATCCTGGCCGCCATTGGTGGTGACGTCGTCCGCCTTGCAGTCGATAAAGCCAGGATAGCCATTGGCCTGCGGCGTGCCGTAGGGGCAAACGATGCGCTGCTGCCGGGTGAAGATATCGCTATCCGCCGACATGTGCGAATAGGTGTATTTCAGGCGCGCGGTGAATTCCGCGGTCGGCTTGAACAGCAACGTACCGCGAACCGCGATTTCTTCCTTGTTCGGACTGCGGCGGCCGCCCGGATCGAAGGTGAAGCCCGGGATGACCTGAGCGTTATTCTTGATCCAGCCCTTCATCGTGGTGCCGGCAATCGCGATGCGCGCGCCCAGCGTGTCGGTCAGCGGGCCGCCTACGGCAACCTGGCCGCCCCATTCGCGAGCGTTGAATTCATAATCCACCGAACCCTTCACTTCGAGCGTGTCACCCGGATCGGCGGAACGGAAGGATACCACACCCGCGGGCGAGTTCTTGCCGAAGAACAGGGCCTGCGGGCCCTTGAGCACTTCGACCTGCTGGATGTCGATCTGGCCGAGGCGGATGATCGCGCCGGAACCGACCTGCACGCCGTCGATATTGATCGCGACCGTCTGGTCGATGGCGGGGTTGTTCGGGCTGGAACTGAGACCGCGCAGCGCGATGGCGCCGCCGGAGTTGGAGGGGATGTCCGCCAGCATCAGGCCCGGCACCTGCTTCTGCAGGCCGCCGAAATCCCTGGTGCCGTAACGGTCGAGATCCTCGGCGCCCAAAGCCGTGATCGCGGCCGGAACGTCGATCGCCGTTTCGTCGCGCTTACGCGCGGTGACGATGATTTCGGACTGGGTCGGCGCCGCCGCCCCGCTGCGCTCATCCTGCGCCATCGCACCGGTTGGCGTGACAGCAATGGCGAGCATAGTCCCGCCAATCAGCGCCGCGCGCAGACGATAAGCACCAACAAACTTCTTCTGATCCGACATGGACCCCTCCCTTGTTGCCGCCTGCCTGAACATTGAAATGGGATTCGGCTGACGGCATTGTTATTCGCCTATGGGCTAGTGGAGAGCGACGGACCCTGTCAAGACCACGCAATCCCGCCATTTTGCAGATAGTCCAAGAGGCGTGGATTTCAGGCAACAGTCTACAGGGTGGACTAAATTTCCTTCGTTATAGTGACTGAAGATTCAAGTTTTCCCCGATTGCGCATTTTGACGCGGGAGAATGCGGAACGACGACGCAATGGCAGCACCAGGTAGCTGCCATGCTTGCCGCATCATCCGAACGCCCCAAGCGCGTCGAGATCGACCATGGCCGCGCCGATGCGGCGGAGGAATTCGCGCGTCGTCTCCACCGGCTGCATGTCGGGCATGCCCGGCGCCGGGCGGTAGGTGATCGTCCAGAATGCCAGGGCAGTGAAGATCTGCTGGCGGCAGTTCAACAGCGCTTCGTCATAAGTGATCCCGCGCACGCCGAACTCGGCCATCCTTTCCGCATAGAGGCGCAGCAGATCGTCGAACCAGGCGCGGCGATCCTCGATGGTGAGCGCAGTGCTGATCGCGTAGATCAGGTCGCGGCTCCAATGGGCGGCGCTGATCGCCTGCCAGTCGTTCAGGCCCATCCGGTCGCCCGGCAGGACATACCAGTTCTTGAGATGGACATCGCCATGCGACAGGCAGCGCGGCAGTTCGCGATGGCGTTCGACGCTCTGCATGGTCAGCGGCCAGATGTCCGCCCGCCTTGCGTAGAGTTCGGCCGGCAGGAGATCCTCGGCTTCCACGAAGGCGATGTCGCAATATTCGCCGAATTGCGGCGACAGCCGCATCAGGTTGGCCCAGTAGTCCGGCCAGTTCTCGAACGGCAGGGTCGGCGTGCCGAGTTCCGCGCTCTGGTAGAAACGGGCATGCAGGCGCGCCATCTGCTCGATCTGGCTTTCCGCCCTGGCGCGGTTCATCGGCGTGGCATGATCGCAGAACTCGACACCGTCCGTCATGTCGTGCAGTGCCACCAGATAGGTGTGGTTCACCGGATTGAAGCCGGCATACCAGGCACGCGGCGCTTCCATCTCCAGCCGGCCGCGCACATGAGTATAGAAATAGGGCTCGAGCCGGGAAATTCCGAAGCTCGCCATCGAGAGGCGGTTCTGGAGCGTCTCGGCCGATTTGCAGAAGATCGAAGCGGGCAGGCCGGCTTCCTGGCCCGCTGAATTATAGTCGAGGAAGATCCGCCGCCGGTTGGAAGTGCCGTCGTCGCGCTCGTCCAGGCTGTGGCCGATCACTTGCGCGCCTGGCACTTCCGCGCAGAACACGTCGGTCAGCCATTCATCGGTGATCGAGCGGTAAGTGGGCGGAACCTGGTCCGCACGCGTCACCGTGAAGTTCAGGTCCTCGGCCCGGAACTGGCGCTCGATCTCCTCGAAATCGACCTGCGTCGTATTCATCGGCACTCCCCCACCCCTTCGAAATCTTCCCTCGTTTTCGCGGGACACCCTGCATTTCGCGGGATCGCCTATCCAGCGCCCCCGATTACCGCAAAGCTCGCCGCCGGATCACCAGATTGCGGATCTCGGTCATGTCCTCGATGGCGAAGCGGATGCCTTCGCGCCCCAGCCCGGAATCCTTCACGCCGCCATAGGGCATGTTGTCCACGCGGTAGCTGGGCACGTCATTGATCACCACGCCGCCCACTTCCAGCCGATCCCAGGCGGTCAGCGCGCGTTCGAAATCGCGGGTGAAGACGCCCGCCTGCAGGCCGAAGCGGCTGTCGTTGACTTCCTCGAGCACCGCTTCGAAATCGGCGAAGGGCGACAGGATCGCTACGGGTCCGAAAGCTTCCTCGCGGGCGACCTCGCACGAGCCGTGGACATGCTCCAGCAGCGTCGCTTCCAGCATCGCGCCCTTGCGCCCGCCGCCGCATAGCAGCGTGGCCCCCGCCTCCACCGCCTGTTCGATCCAGCCGTGAAGGCGCTGGGCCTCGCTCTCGCTGATCATCGGGCCGATGAAGGTTTCGCGGTCATGCGGATTGCCGGCGACGAGCGCCTTCGCGCGCTCCACCAGCATCGCCTTGAATTCCTCGTAGATCGAGACGTGGATCATGATCCGCTGCACGCCGATGCAGCTCTGGCCCGACTGGTAGAAAGCGCCGAAGACCACGCGTTCCAGCGCATCGGCGAGATCGGTGCCCTCGTCCACGATGACGGCCGCGTTGCCGCCCAGTTCCAGTACTACTTTCTTTCGCCCGGCGCGCGCCTTCATGTCCCAGCCGACATCGGGCGAGCCGGTGAAGGAGAGGAGCTTGAAGCGATCGTCGGTGACGAACAGATCCGCGCCCTCGCGATGGGCCGGCAGGATCGAGAACGCGCCTTCGGGCAGGCTGGTCTCGGCCAGGACCTCGCCCATGATGAGCGCGCCCAGCGGGGTGCGGCTGGCGGGCTTCAGGACGAAGGGGCAGCCCGCCGCGATCGCGGGCGCGACCTTGTGCGCGGCGAGGTTGAGCGGGAAGTTGAACGGCGAGATGAACGAACACGGCCCGATCGGAACGCGCTTCCAGATGCCCTGATAACCCTTGGCGCGAGCCGACACGTCGAGCTTCTGCACTTCGCCGCCGATGCGCATCACTTCTTCCGACGCGATGCGGAACGTGTCGATCAGGCGCGTGACTTCGCCTTCCGCATCCTTGATCGGCTTGCCGGCTTCCACACAGAGCGCGAAGGCCAGTTCGTCATAGCGTTCGCGGAAGCGCTCCACGCAATGGTCGAGCACGGCCTGCCGCTCGAAGCTCGCCATCTCCGCCATGGGCCTCGTGGCGCGCACCGCGCCGGCGATCGCCTCATCGATCAGCGCCTCGTCCGCCTGGGCGCAATGAAACGCCACTTCCCCGGTGAACTTGTCCGTTACCGCGAGATCCGCATTCGGGCGCGCCGGAAGGTTGTTGAGGTAGAGCGGGTAATTCTTCTCAAGTCGCGACACGTATTCATCCTCTTCTGCGCCTGCCGGTGCAGGCTTCGTCATTGCGAGAAGGCGAAGCCTACGAAGCACTCCAGATGGGTGCGCTCAACGGCCTGGATCGCTTCGGCCTTCGGCCTCGCGATGACGGCATGGGTCAATCGAAATCCGCCGCACTCAATCTCATTTCAGTCCAGGTTGATCCAGACGGCCTTGGTCTCGAGATATTCCTCCAGATGCTCGACCCCGCTTTCGCGGCCATAGCCGCTGGCCTTGTAGCCGCCGAAAGGCACTGCCGGGTCGCCCGCCTGGTAGCAGTTGATCCACACCATGCCAGCGCGCAGGCGCTTCGACATCTTGTGCGCAGTGGCCAGGTCCTGCGTCCACACGCCGCTGCCCAGGCCATATTCGGTATTGTTCGCGCGAGCGACGACATCGTCGACATCCTTGAAGGGGAGCGCGGAGATGACGGGTCCGAAAATCTCCTCCCGCGCGATCGTCATGCCGTCGCTGACGCCCTTGAAGATAGTCGGCGCGACGAAGAAGCCCTCGTCATAGCCGCTGCCGGTGAGCCGCTGCCCACCCGACAGCGCGATCGCGCCTTCGCTTGCCCCGCTGGCAAGGTAATGCTCCACCCGATCGAGTTGCCGGGCCGACACGATCGGGCCGATCTGCGTATCTTCCAGCGAGGAATTGCCGACTTTCAGCGTCTTGCCGAATTCCGCCACGCGGGTGCAGAATTCGTCATAGATGCCCTCCTGCACGAAGAGCCGCGTGCCGGCGGAGCAGATCTGGCCGGTATTCGCGTAAGCCGCCATCGCGGCCCCCGGCACCGCCTTGTCGAGATCGGCGTCGGCGAAGACGATGTTGGGGGATTTGCCGCCCAGCTCCAGCGAGACGCGCTTGAAGTTGCCCGCGCTCGCCTCGACCAGCTTGCGCCCGGTCGCGGTCGATCCGGTGAAGGCGATCTTGTCCACGCCGGAATGGCGCGACAGTGCTTCGCCCGCTTCATGGCCATAGCCGGTGACGATGTTGACCACCCCGTCGGGCAAGCCCGCTTCCAGCAGCAGCTCGCCCATTCGCAGCGAAGTGAGGGAGGCTTCTTCAGAGGGCTTGAGCACCATGGTGCAGCCGGTGGCGAGCGCAGGGGCGATCTTCCAGATCGTGGCATGGATCGGGCCGTTCCACGGGATGATGGCGCCCACCACGCCGACCGGCTCCTTCAGCGTGAAGCTGGAGAAATCGCCCGGCATGGAATTCTCGATCGTCTCCCCATGCATCGCGGTCGCCATGCCGGCATAGAAGCGGACCATCCCGATATGACGGTTGCGCCGCGTCATCACCGAACTGACCGGCGCACCCATGTCGAGCACGTCGAGCCAGCTCAGCTCCTCGAAATGCCGGTCGATCAGATCGGCCCATTTGAGCAGCAATTCCTGCCGCTGGAAAGGCTTGGACTTCGCCCAGGGCCCGTCGAACGCCGCGCGCGCCGCGGCGACCGCGCGATCGATATCGGCCGCGCCCCCGGCGGCGAACCGCCCGAGCAGTTCGCCCGTCGACGGGTTGCGGCTTTCGATCACAGCACCCGATGCCGCCGCCTGCCAGCGGCCATCGATCAGGAGCTGCTTGTCCCGCCCGTCAAGGAAAGGGTGCGCCGAGGGCGAGATCCGGGCGGCATCCGAAACGAGAGCATCCATGATCCAAAGCCTTTCCTCACTGGCGACCGCGACACTTGTTCGGGGTCTTCCGAAAAACGAATGGTCATTCATTTAAACGGCGCACCGGCGCACGCAAGCCTTTCCCGACCGGCGGTGTGCCAAGCGCTTCTTTTGCCGGCGAACGTGAAGCGTCCGTCAGCTGCCCGGACTGAACAACCCGTGGCGGATGAGCTTGTCGTAGGCCGAGAACACCGCTTCCGACGGGAGACTCACCTTGTCGCCATCATAGGCGAACGCGTAGCTCAGATAGCTGCGCGCACCCATCATGATCAGCGTGACGACTCTCAATTCCTCTTCGGTGAACTGGTCTCCCAATCCGCCCTTCTGCAGCGTGCGGATGTAGTTGCGCGACACGTTCTGCATGTGGCGGTCATAACCCGCCGGCGCATAGAGCTGCGCTTCGTACAGGATTCGCATGAATTGCGGAGTTTCGATCAGATAGTCGAAGAAAGCCCGGAACCTTGCGCGTTCGAGCTCTTCCTGGCCATCGATCCCGTCCACCTTGCCCCGGATGAACGCCAGCATTTCCTGTCCCAGAGTAGGCAGAAGCTGGTCCAGCAGGTCCTGGCGGTTCGGGAAGTAGTTGTAGAACGTCCCCTGCGCCACCTGGGCAAGACTGGTGATGCGCGAAACGGTCGCGCCGGCATAACCATGTTCGCCCACCACCGCCACGGCGGCTTCGTACAGCCGCCGCTTGACGACTTCCGCGCGTTCGGCCCGCGTCAGGTTCAGCCGGCGGGGCTTGCGTTCGGCAGCCTGGCTGGCTCTGGTCTTCTGGTCCGTCAAGATCGCTCCCGGTGGTCTTGTTCAGCGGCTCCCGACACGCCGCTACAGGGTTGAAAGGTGGATCGCTTCAATATCCGACAAGGCCGGACCCGGCAACACGGGGCGGAATGGCTGAATCGATGAAGTCCCTGCCGGGCGGAATAAGGCCAAACAGCCGTCACCTGACGCCCTGTTTCCGGCGCTAATTGACATTGACTGACTATTCATAAATATGCCCGAAAGATCGCGTCAGCGGCGTCCATCCCGCCTGTCCAGCTAGCCGAAAGTGTGCCCTGCCATGTCCCAAGCCCGGCGAAACGAGCCGATCGAGCTGGTTTCGCTCTACACCGACATGGTGCTGGTGCGCCGCGCGGAAGAGCGCCTGATCGACCTGTTCGCGGATGGCGAAGTGCCCGGCTTCATCCATCTCGGCATCGGGCAGGAAGCCGTGCCGGTGGGCATCACGCGCGTGCTGACCGCGCAGGACACCGTGGCTTCCACCCATCGCGGTCATGGCCATGCGCTGGCCAAGGGCCTGCCGCTGGAAGGGTTCTTCGCCGAGCTGCTGGGGAAAGAGACGGGCCTGTGCCAGGGCCGGGGCGGATCGATGCATGTGGCGGACATGTCGGTGGGCATGCTGGGCGCGAACGGGATCGTCGGCGCCGGTTCCTCCATCGCGCTCGGCAGCGCGCTGGCGCACAAGGTGCTGGGCCGCGACGCGGTGGCCGTCGCCTTCTTCGGCGATGGCGCGCTGGCCGAAGGATTGCTGCACGAATGCCTGAACATGGCGTCACTGATGAAGCTTCCGCTGCTCTTCGTGTGCGAGAATAATGGCTGGAGCGAATTCTCTCCCACCGATCGCCAAATCGCCTTCACGCTCGAGAAGCTCGCCGCGGCGCACGATATTCCCTACCATCGGGTGGACGGCAACGACGTGGAAGCCGTCGCCGCCATCGCCGAGAAAGCCGTCTCGCCGCTGCGCAAGGGCAAGGGCCCGGCGGTGATCGAATGCATCACGCACCGCGTGCGCGGCCATTTCGAAGGCGACGCGCAGAAATATCGCGCGGCCGAGGAGATCGAGCAGCTCGACGAGAAGGACCCGCTGAGAATCACCGCCGAGCGGCTCCTGAAGGCAGGGATCGAACGCACGGAGCTCGATCGGATCGCAACCCAGGTCGGAAGCCGGATCGCGGCCGCGGTGGACGCCGCGCGCAAGGCGAAGGCCGCCGATTTCGCGGTTGCCGCGCAGGACGTCTATACTCCGGCGGGAGCGGCCTGATGGCGCTGATCAATCTCAGCCGCGCGGTGAACAAGGCGCTGGGCGATGCGATGGAGGCCGACCCCACAGTCGTCGTGATGGGCGAGGATATCGCCGGCGCGGGCGGTTCCTTCGGGGCGACGCGGGGCCTGCTCGACCGGTTCGGCGCGAGCCGCGTCATCGACACGCCGATTTCCGAAGCCGCCTTTGCCGGTGCGGCCGTGGGCGCGGCGATGAGCGGGCTCAAACCCGTGATCGAAATCATGTTCATGGATTTCAGCACGCTGGTGATGGACGCGCTGGTCAACCAGGCGGCCAAGGCGCGCTTCATGTTCGGCGGGCAGGGCTCCGTGCCGATGGTGCTGCGCACGCCGCATGGCGGCGGGATGAGCGCGGGACCGCAGCATTCGCAATGTCTGGAAGCCTGGTTCGCGCATATTCCGGGGCTGAAAGTCGTGGTGCCGAGCGATGCGGCCACCGCCTATGGCCTGCTGCGCGCGGCGATCGACGATCCCGATCCGGTAATCTTCATCGAGCACAAGGGCCTCTACGCCGCCAAGGCCGAAGTGCCGGACGAAGGCGGAGCATTGCCCATCGGCAAGGGGCGCATCGCGCGCGCCGGCACGGACGCGACGATCGTGGCCTATGGCGCGGCGACCGGCTGGGCGCTGGAAGCCGCCGCCACGCTCGCGGGCGAAGGGGTGGAAGCCGAAGTGGTCGATCTCCTCGGCATCCAGCCCTGGGACGAAGCGCTGGTGCTCGAATCGCTCGCCCGCACGCATCGCCTGGTGATCACGCATGAAGCTACCGAGGCCTTCGGCGTGGGCGCGGAAATCGCGGCGAGGATGGCCGATGTAGGCTTCGACGAGCTCGACGCGCCGATCCTGCGCGTCGCCTCGCCCTTCATGCCCGTGCCCTTTGCGGGCGCGCTCGAACAATCCTACCGCCCCAATGCCGAAAAAGTCGCCGCCGCCGTGCGCCGCACCCTCGAATAGGAGAGGCAATGTCAGACGATCCCGTCCTCTATGAGAAGCGCGGCCATGTCGCGCTGCTCACTATCAACCGCCCCAAGACGCTGAACGCGCTCGACATGGGCATGCTCGCCGCGCTGGAAGACACGGTGGATCGCGCCAATGCGGATGAAAGCGTGCATGTCCTGGTCTTCACCGGCGCGGGCAAGGCCTTCGTCGCGGGCGGCGACATCGCGGAACTCAATTCCCGCAATGGCCTCGCCCATTATTTCGAGTTCGGCGAACGCATCCATGGCGTGTTCCGCAAGATCGAAGCGCTGGACAAGCCGACGATCGGCGCGATCAACGGCTGGGCGCTGGGCGGCGGCACGGAACTGCTGCTGTGCCTCGATATCAGGCTGGTCGCGGAAAGCGCGAAGCTCGGCCTGCCGGAAGTGACGCTGGGCATGTTTCCCGGTGCCGGCGGCAGCCAGCGGATCATCCGCCAGATCGCGCCCTGCAAGGCGAAGGAGCTGATGTTCACCGGCAACCGGATCACGGCCGCCGAAGCGCTCGACCTCGGCCTCGTCAACAAGGTCCTGCCGGACGACCAGCTGATGGCGGCCGCGCTGGAGATGGCCGAGGCGATCGCCCGGAAATCGCCGCTCACGCTCAAGATCATGAAGCGCGTGATCGACGATGGCGCGCAGATGCCGCTGACCGTCGCGCTGCATCACGAACAGGCGATGATCGGCCTGCTGCTCGACAGCAAGGACGCGCATGAAGGCTGCACCGCCTTCCTCGAGAAGCGCGAACCGAAATTCACCGGCAAGTAGCGCACATGGCCGCCAGCCCCATCCTGATGCCCAAGCTCGGCCTGACGATGCAGGAGGGGACCGTCTCCGCCTGGAATGTCGGCCCGGGCGACCAGGTGCGGGCGGGCGACGTGATGTTCGTGGTGGAGACCGACAAGATCGCCACCGAAGTGGAGGCCCGCGCCGATGGGCGGATCGAGGAGATCCGCGTGGGCGAAGGCGATACCGTGCCGGTGGGCGCGGTGGTGGCCACCTGGACCGGGCCCGCGCTGGGCGCGGATGCGGCGGAAGAGGAAAAGGAAGCGGACCCCGAACCTTCGGAAGCTAAGCCGGCCAGGCCCGCTCCTTCCCCACCCGAGGCCTCCGCCCCAGCTCCGTCCTCGGCGCGCGCCGCAGGCGATCGCGTGCTCGCGACTCCCTATGCGCGGCGGCTGGCGAAGGAAGCCGGGCTGGACCTCGCAAGCCTCGTCGGGAGCGGCCCGCGCGGGCGGATCAAGGCGCAGGACATCGCCGTGGCGCGCGATGCGCCCCGCGACGCGCCCGCCGCAACGCCCGCTGCTTCCGCCGCTGCCTATACCGCGATGGCGGAAGCCGATCTCACCGCGCTCCTCGCCCTGCGCGACCAGCTTGCCGAGGCGGTCGAGACGGAGCTGGACCTTCTTCCCTTCCTGGCGCTGGCCGCAGCCAAAGGCCTGCGCGCGATCGGGTTCGACGCGCCGCTTGCCGAAGCGGCCGATCTCTCGCTCGAGGCCATGGCGCGCAAGCTCGCGGATGAGGGCACGGGCGCGGTGATCGCGCTCGAAGTCCAGCCGCCTTCCGATCCCGTCTGGCTCGCGCCGATGCTGCAAGCGGGCTTCACCGCCGCGCTGGGCCTGGGCCCGATCCGCGCGCAATTCCTGCCCGATGCGAAGGGCGCGCCGGCGCTGCGCCAGATCGCGCCGCTCAGCCTCGCCGGCGATCGCGCAGCGCTCGATTCGGGCCGCGCCAGGGACCTTCTCCACCACATCGTCGAGCGGCTGCAAAATCCGCTCAGACTCCTGCTTTGACCACTGGGGCGCCGATCATGGATTTCGATTATACCGAAGATCAGAGAATGCTGATCGAGACCGCCCGCAAGGTGGGCGCGAAGTTCGGCCTGGAATATTGGCGCGAGAAGGACGCGGCCAAGGCCTATCCGTCCGAATTCTGGCAGGAAGTCTGCGACGCGGGCCTGTGCGCCATCGCGATCCCGGAAGAGCTTGGCGGGGCGGGTCTCGGCATGCTGGAACTGGTGATGGCGGTCGAGACGCTCTGCGCGGCCGGGGGCGGATCGACGCTCAGCCAGCTCTACATGCTCAGCCCGATCTTCGGCGGCGTGACGCTGGCGAAATACGGGTCGGACGAACAGAAGAGCTGGCTTTCGGGCATGGCGGACGGTTCGATCCAGTTCTGCATGGCGCTGACCGAGCCCGATGCGGGCAGCAACGCGCTCAACCTGTCCAGCTTCGCCAAGGCCGATGGTGCGGGCTGGCGCCTGAACGGGCGCAAGATCTGGATCACATCCGTGCCGCAGGCCCAGAAGATGCTGGTCGTCTGTCGCACGCAGCCGGCCGGCGAAGTGGCGCGCAAGACCGACGGCATCAGCCTGTTCATGATCGATACGGACCGCAAGGGCCTGGAACACGCGTCGATCGACAAGACCGGGACCTGCACCCTGCCATCGAGCGCGGTGTTCTTCGACGATGTCGAAGTGAAGCCGGAAGAGCTCGTCGGCACGCTTCACGGCGGGTTCCACCAATTGCTCGACACGCTGAACACCGAACGGATGGTGACCGCGGCCGGCCTCATCGGCACGGTGGACCTGGCAACCCGGCTGGCGGTGGATTACGCGTCCACCCGCACCGTCTTCGGCAACCGGCCCATCGGCTCCTACCAGGCGCTGCAGTTCCCGCTTGCCGAAGCGCATATCCAGGCGCGCTGCGCCCAGCTGATGAACTACAAGGCGGCAACCCTGTGCGATCGCGGCCTGCCCTATGGCAGCGAATCGAACCATGCGAAGTGGCTCGCCGGCCATGCCGCCGCGCAGGCGACCGACCGGGCGATGCAGACCATGGGCGGAATGGGCTATTCGAAGGAATACCACGTCGAACGGCTGTGGCGCGACGCCCGCCTGTTCAAGGCCGCGCCGGTTTCCGAGGAGATGGTGCTGAACTACGTCGCCCAGCACGATCTGGGCATGCCGCGGTCTTATTAGTCGATCTCTCTCGTCATCCCAGCGAAGGCTGGGATCGTCGTGGAAAGTGCACCACATAGCCGAACGAGATGCCAGCCTGCGCTGGCATGACGGATGAAGGAAAGACCTCTCCATTCGGTTGCAGCGCAGCGCGGCATGGGGCATGGCGGGTCCACGCATCGACCCCTATTTCCTGGCGACGGATCCCATGGCCAAGACGAACTCCCTGAACGACAAGCTCGTGGTGCTGATCGGCGGCACCGGCTTTCTCGGCACCCATGTCGCGCAGAGCCTGCTGGCGCGCGGCGCGCGGTTGCGGATTGCCTGCCGCCATCCGGAACGCGCCTTCAAGCTGAAGCCGCTGGCCAATCTCGGCCAGATCCAGTTCGTGCCCTGCGACGTGACGAAGCCCGCCAGCCTCGGGGCGGCGCTCACGGGCGCTGATGCGGCCATCTACCTGGTCGGCGCATTCGACGGCGCGCTCGACGCGCTGCAGGCCGAAGGGCCGGGCCTTGCCGCCGGAACCGCCAAGGCGGCCGGGACGCAAGCCTTCATCCTCGTCTCCGCGATCGGCGCGGATGCGGGTTCCGAAATCGCCTATGCCGCGACCAAGGCGGAAGGCGAGCGGCTGGTGCTCGAAGCTTTCCCGAACGCCACGATCGTGCGCCCTTCCGTCCTCTTCGGCGAGGATGACAAGTTCATCAATCTCTTCGCCAAGCTCATCGCCGCGCTTCCCGTCCTGCCGATCTTCGGACCCGCAGCGCGGATGCAGCCGCTCGAAGTGGGCGATGCGGCCGAAGCGATCGCCAACGCGCTCGCCGATCCGGCCAGGCATCGCGGCAAGACCTATGAGATCGCCGGTCCGGAAGTGTTGACCATGGGCGAGATCAACCACAGGATCGCCGATGCGCAGCACCGCAAGCGCGCCTTCGTCGAACTGCCCGATGCGGTGTCCGGCTTCATCGCGGCCGCCACCGGCTGGCTGCCGGGCGCGCCGATCACCGCCGACCAGTGGAAGCTGCTGAAAGCCGGCAATGTCGCGTCCGGGACGCGCCCGGGGATCGCGGCGCTCGGCGTCACGCCGCGTCCGCTCGGCCTGTTCCTCGACCGCTGGATGACCCGCTTCCGCAAGCACGGCCGCTTCGGCGTGAGGACGGAAACGGCGAAGCGCTGACCCATCATCTCCTCTCCCCTTCAGGGGAGGGGTAAGGGGGAGGGGCGTCACCGCAAGCGCTGCGCCTCGATCTATCTCCCCACCCCCGGGCCCCTCTCCTGAAGGGGAGGGGAGTTCAGAGAAACCGTTTTCCTACATCGCGAAAATCTGGCTTACCCTGCCGGATGCAGCTCCTTTCGCATTGCCGCCGAAATCCTTCGCCTGCCGGCGCGATCCGGGCGGGGGTGACACACCCCCTCGCGAAAGGTCACAGCTCTGCAATGGTGGATTTACTCCTTCAAATCATTGATTTCATTATACGAAATCTGCCCTTGGGAAGGGGAGCCGACAGGCGCTTTCACCCTCTTTTGCGTCAACCAGATCCGTCATTGCCAGGAGGCGAAGCCGACGCGGCAATCCAGAGCCGAACGCAAAACGGCTCTGGATTGCTTCGGCCCGACGGCCTCGCAATCACGCGGCCGACGGGAGTGTCAGCCCACCGGCTCCACCAACAACACCACGCCCTCGCTTCCCGTCACGCGCACGCGCACGCCGGGCAAAGTGTCCGGCCCGCGCACCAGCCATTCGCTGTCGCCCAGCCGCACCCGGCCCGAACCGCCTTCGATCGCCTGCGTCACCACCGCGGTCTGGCCGACCAGCTGCGCTCCGCGCTGGTTGAGCAGCGGATCGGCGCCCTGGATCGGGTTCGAACGCAGATAGCGGCGCCCGCCGAACACCGACACGATCGCCAGCACGGCGAAGATCACGATCTGCAACGACCAGCCGATCGGCACGACCCAGCTCAACAGGCCGGTGACGATCGCGGCCCCGGCAAGCCAGATCAGGAACACGCCCGGCGCCGCGATCTCGGCGGCCGCGAGGAGCAGGCCGAGCGCGAGCCAGACCCAGTGTGGATCGAGCGTATCGAGCCAGCCCATCATTCGCGGCCCGAAGGCGGAACGGTTGGTTGCGGCGTGACCGGCCGGCGCGGCGGATCACGCCGCACAGGCGCACCACCCCCGCCATTGCCCCCGCCGTTGCCGTCGCCGCCCAGCGCATCTTTCACCAGCTCGCCGATGCCGCCCAGCGTGCCGATCAGCTGGGTGGCCTCGACCGGGAACAGGATCGTCTTGGCGTTGGGCGAAGTGGCGAACTGGGTCACCGCCTCGGTATATTTCTGGGCGATGAAGTAGTTGAGCGCCTGGGCACCCGAAGCGGCGATGGCATCAGACACCATCTGGGTGGCCTTGGCTTCGGCCTCGGCCTCGCGCTCGCGCGCCTCGGCATCGCGGAAAGCGGCCTCGCGGCGGCCTTCGGCCTGGAGGATCGCGCCCTGCTTCTCGCCTTCGGCGCGCAGGATCTCGGACTGGCGCGACCCTTCGGCCTCGAGGATCTGCGCACGCTTCTCGCGCTCGGCCTTCATCTGCCGGGCCATCGAGTCGATCAGGTCGCGCGGCGGCTGGATGTCGCGGATCTCGATGCGGTTGACCTTGATGCCCCACGGGTTGGTCGCCTGGTCGACCACGCTGAGCAGCTGCGCGTTGATGGTTTCGCGCTGGCTGAGGGATTCGTCCAGGTCCATCGAACCGATCACGGTGCGGATGTTGGTCTGCACCAGCGCGATGGTCGCCTGCTCCAGATTGGACACTTCGTACGCCGCCTTGGCCGCGTCCAGCACCTGGAAGAACACCACGCCATCCACCTTCACCACGGCGTTGTCCTTCGTGATCACGTCCTGGCTGGGCACGTCGAGCACCTGTTCCATCACGTTCACCTTGCGGCCCACGCCGTAGATGATCGGGACCAGGAAATGCAGGCCCGGGTCCAGCGTGTGGGTGTACTTGCCGAAGCGTTCCACCGTCCACTCGAACCCCTGCGGCACCATGCGCACCGTCTTGAACAGGATGATGACGCCGGCCACCAGCAGGATGATGGCGACGAAACTGGTTTCGAACATCGATGTTCCCCTCGTGATTCCCGGTGCGGCGAGTATAGACCGCCGCGCCGGCGTGGCCGGGACCGCCCGCCGTCGATCGGACAACGGTGAACTTCGGGGGTGCTGCGACGGTATTGCCTTCTGTCGCATCCCTACCTTCGGACGCCCGAAGAACCTCCCCGCTTGAGCCGATCGCAGTTCGCCATCGATATCCCGGACAGCCTGGTCGCCCGCGCACGCAGCGGGTGCCGGGAGGCGTTCGAGCAGATCTACCGTCGGTTCGAGCGCCCGGTGTTCACCCTGGCGCTGCGCATCTGCGGCGACCGCGAGGACGCCGGCGACGTCTTGCAGGACACCATGCTGAAACTGTTCCACCACCTGCCGGACTACCGGGCCGACTGCCCGTTCTGGGGCTGGCTGCGGCAGATCGCGGTCCACGAAGCGCTGCTGCGCCTGCGCCGGCAGAAGCGTCTGGTCGCGGAAATCGCGGTGGACGAAGACGACCTGCCCGAGGATCGTGGCCCGCCGCCGTGGGCGGCCGCGGACGCGGCCCTGCTGCAGCGCGCGCTCGACGCGTTGCCGGCCGCCACCCGCAGCGTGCTGTGGCTCTACCACGCCGAGGGCTATACCCACGACGAGATCGCCGCGCTGATGCAGCGCACGCCGAGCTTCTCCAAGTCGCAACTCGCGCGCGGCACCCGCCGGCTGCGGGCGCTGCTGAACATCGAGGAACCCGTCCATGCCTGATTCCCGTAGCCGTGATCCGGTGCCGCGCGACTGGTGCGAAGCGTTCGCCGCCCTGCCGCTGGACACGCCACCCGAGGGCGGCTGGCAGCGCGTCGCCGCCGCCTTGCCGCCGGCGAAGGCGCCCGTGCGGCGCTCCGTGCGCTGGCGTCGTCCTGCGCTGGCGCTGGCGGCGACGGCGTTCTTCGCTGCCGTGATCCCGCTGATGCACTGGCGCGCCGTGGATACCACGCCGCCGCGGCAGCCTTCCCCCGCCGTGGCCGACACGGCGGACGCGTCCGCGATACCGCCCGCCACCGCTACCGGGACGGACTTCCCCGCTACTGCTCCGCCCTCACCGCCGGAAGCACCTGCGCCCGCGAACGTGGCCGCCGTGCCGACGGTGCGTGCCGCGAAGGGCAGCGCGCCTGCCCGGCTGGACGCGCTCTATACCGAATCCGCGCGGCTCGAAGCCGTGCTCGCGCAGCTGCCCGACCGCAGCGCCGGCAACGTCGCTGCGCTCGCGGTCAGCGCCGAACTGCAGGACCAGGTGACCCACATCGACCTTGCGCTCTCGCAACCGGCACTGCCCGACGACACCCGTGCCGCGCTGTGGGAAGAGCGTGTCGACACCTTGCGCCAGCTCACCGGCGTGGAAGCCACCCAGCGCTGGCAGGTCGCGCTCAACGACGACGGCGACAGCGCCGTCTACTGATCCGGAACCGCAACAGGGAGATCCACCATGTTCAAACCCCTTTCCCGCCCGCTGCTCACCCTCGCACTGGTCGCGGCGCTGCCGGCCCTCGCGCAACAGCCCGATGCCGGCCGACAGAAGGAACTCGATGAGGCCCGCGCCGACCTGCAGCGCGCCGCCAGGCGCGTTGCCGAACTGTCGCGTGGCGCCGGCGACCTCCGCATGCCGATCCACATCGACCAGCGCATCGTGAGCCGCCCGCGACTGGGCGTGCTGCTGTCCGGCGACGACGCGGCCGGCGTTCGCATCACCGGCGTGACGCCGGAGAGCGGCGCGGCCAAGGCCGGGCTGAAGGCCGGCGACCGCCTGCTGCGCGTGGCCGGCGAGCCGGTCCGAGGCGATACCGCCGAAGCACGCGTGGCCCATGCCCGCGAACTGCTGACGGACCTCAAGGTGGACGCGGCCGTGCGGATCACCTACCAGCGCGACGGCAAGACGCACGATGCCAGCGTCACCCCGACGCGGGTCTCGCCACGCATCGCCTTCAGCGGCGACGGTCCGCGCACCGTCTTCCTCCGCAGCGGCGATGGCGGCATGCCGCAGATCGACGACCTGCTGCTGCCGCTGGATTCCATCGATCAGGTCATCTCGCCCGACGTGCAGCGCGAACTCCGCCAACTGGGCCGACTGGGCGACTGCAAAGGGGAGGAGTGCCGCCTGCCTGCACTGGCCGAAGCGTTCCGCTGGAGCAGCCTCAACCTGGCCACGGTGGATGCGTCGCTGGGTCGCTACTTCGGCACCGACGCCGGTGTCCTGGTGCTGTCGGCCGGCGACGAACTGGCAGGCCTGCAGGCCGGCGACGTGATCCGCAAGGTGGACGGCACGCCGGTGGCGACGCCGCGCGAGGTGACCCAGGCGCTGCGCGACAAGCCGGAAGACGCCAAGGTCGCGATCGAGTATCTGCGCGACCGGCAGACGCGGACCAGCACGGTGTCGATACCCAAGGCGCCGACCTTCCGCTTCCCCGCGACGTCGAGGATCACCGTCAAGCCGCGTGTCGCCGTCGGGACTGGCCAGACGCCGACCGTCGTCGAGAAGCGCCGCGTGATGATCGTTACCCCGGACGGCAACGTGCAGACCTTCGACGACGGTGTCGACAACGCCGCGCAGCCTTCCGCATCTCCTGCACCGCCCGCGGGCAAGGGCGGCGCCGTGCTCTGACACGCGCCATTACAAGAGAGAGACCGCATGAATCCCCTACCCCCGCCTGCGCGGGGGTCTTTTTTTTGGGGGGAAGGCACATCCGTGTGCCGGAGAGAACGCTCAGCGCGTGTCGGCCGGCGCGGGCTCCACCCAGTCGGCGAACACCTTGGCGATGGCGGCATCCGCCACCGGCTTGCCCGCCTGCACCTCGCCGGCCTGGGTGAACAGCGGGACGATCATCGCCATACCGTCGACCCTGGTCTTCAGATGCACGCCCGGCGCCTTCGTCAGGAAACCGTTCCAGTGCGCACGCACCTTGGCCCAGTAGGCGGCGGTGGCCTGCCAGTAGTCGCGCGCCGGTGTGAAGTCGACCTCGGTGGTCTTGATGTAATCGTTGAAGCCGAACTCGCGCACCAGTTCCACCCGGGTGCCGTCGGGCCTGCGCAGCACCTTGGTGTTGAACTGCTCGTGGGTCCAGCCGTTCGGCGTCAGCGTGTGGCGGTTGACCACGGAAAGCGCGTTGTAGTCGCTGCGCTTGCTGTACTCGCGTCGCGGCAGCGGCCGCCAGCTCGGGTCGCTGGTCCAGGTGGCCACGCCGTTGGCGTAGTCCCAGCGCCCGGTGCCGCAGTAGCGCGGCGCATCGCTGACCTCGTAGACGCACTGCGTCCAGGCACCGCGCGTGGCGTCGGCAGGGAGCGAGCGCACATGCCAGGTCTGGTCGGCGGTGAATTCGAAGCGCGTCGGCGCCTCGTAGAACCAGTCCTGTCGCCAGTGTTTGGTGACGTGGCCGCTTTTGGCGTCCACGAGGATGTGCTGCAGGACGATGCGCGTGGGCGTGTCCTCGACGACGATCACCGTCTCGTCGCCACCACTGCGCATCGCCGGCCGGCGCTCGTAGCCGGGCTGCAGCAGCACCGTTTCGTCGAAGGCGAAATCGACGGTGTAGTCGCCCTGCATCGCCAGGATCGACTGGCGGTCGCGGGCGGGATCCGCCGCCAGGGCGGACGCGGACAGAGACAGCAGGAGGGTGGACAGCGCAATGGCGACCGGTTTCGTCATGGGGGTGGTCTCTCTACTTGAGTCTGATCAGCGGCACGACGTTGTCGGCCGCCTCATTGTTCGATTCCAGAGCGGTGGCGTCGACGCGCGACGAGGGCTCGCTGCTGCCGCCGCGCAGCCCGCTTTCCAGATCGGCGCCTTCCGCCCGCGCAATGCGTCGCGCGGTGGCGATACCCAGCGGCGACATCGGTGACAGGCTGGCGGCGAGTACCGGCAACGAAGTGGGGCGCGGCACCGCATGCAGCTGCAGGGCACAGGCGCGCCACGGGCCTCCGAGCAGGCGTCCGGCGAGCCGCTGCCACAGCCGCTCGGCAAGGCCGGCGGCGGCGTCGCCTCCGCCCTTCGGCAGCGACGCCACCAGGCGGTCCCAGGCGACGAAGTCGCTGTCCGGCAGCAGGCACAGGCGCCAGCAGCAGCGTCCCTGCGCGTCGAAGAACAGCAGCCGCTCGTCCAGCCCGTCGCTGTCGACGCCGGCATGGGCCTGCACCCGCACTGCCTGCTGCCAGCCCACGAGCTCGCTGCCCTGCTGCGTGCGGTACAGGCACAGCACAGGACCCAACGCCGCCAGCTGTGCGGCGGCGGGGAACGCATCCGTCGATGCGTCGACGATCCTCTCCGGCAGCGCGCGCAGCGTCGCCATGGCGCTACCAGCTCACCGACAGGCTGGCCGACAGCGTGCGGCCGGGCGAGGTGTAGCGCTCCAGCGTGGTGCTGGCCGCGGATACCAGGGCGATGTCGCCGGCGTCGATGTACGTCCTGTCGGCCAGGTTCAGCACACCGACGTTCACCCTGGCACCCGGCGCGAAGTTCCAGTGCGCGTACAGGTCGACTACGCCGTAGCCGGGCTGACGGTAATAGGTATCGGCGGAGACGCGGTCCTTGCGGTCGACGAACCGGCCCGCCAGTTCGGCACCCCAGGCTTCGGCATCGTAGGCGATGCCCAGCGTGGCGGTGAGCGGATCCACGCTGTCCAGCGGCACGTCGTCGGTGCGGTTCTGGCCACGCGACCAGGCCGCTGCGCCGCGCAGCGACCAGCCATCGAGCGCCCGCGACCACGCGCCGAGGTCGGCGCCGGCCTTCAGCTCGACGCCGTGGATCTGCGCGTGCGCCACGTTCTGCGACTGGTACACCATCAGGCCGTCATCGTTGACGCCGATGAAGCGCATCGATTCGATGAAGTCGTCGTAGCGGTTGTAGTAGCCGGACAGGCTGGCATGGACGGCATCGCCGGCGTAGCGCACGCCGGCCTCCAGCCCGTCGCTGGTCTCCGGCTTCAGATCCGGATTGGCGATGGCGGTGTAGCCGAACTGCACATTGGTGAAGCCGATGTTGACGTCGTTGTAGGGCGGCGAGCGGAAGCCGCGCGCATAACCGCCGAACAGCGACCAGTCCGGGGCGAACTTCCACACCATGCCCAGCTTCGGCGAGACGCTGGTCTCGCGGATGTCGGCCAGCACCACGCCGGGATTGTCGCCGGCGAAGATGGCGTCCTGCTCGGGATCGAGGCGGTAGTGGTCCACGCGCAGCCCGGGTACCAGGCGGACGCTGCCGCCGGCGAAGCTGATTTCGTCCTGCACGTACAACGCCGCGGTGGTGGTCTCGCTGACAGGGAAGTCGCGTACGGGGAAGACGTCCGGCAGCATCACCGGCGTGCCGACGCCGGTCAGCGGGAACGTCCGCAGGCCATCCCGCTTCTGCCTCGTCTCGGCACGCGACAGGTCGATGCCGTAGGCCAGCTCGTGGCGTACGCCATCACCGAAGGCCTTCCGGACATTGGCCTGCAGGCCGTACGTCCGCTGGTCGAAATTGAACTGGCGCTCGCGGATGTCGCGCAGCGTGGGCGCCGGCAGCGTGCGTTCCTCGCGCGTGTGCTGCGTGGTCTCGCTGTCCTGACGGTAGAGCTGCCAGTCCAGACTGTCCGCGAGGGCGGATGCCAGGCCGTTCCATTCGTGCGAGACCGCCACCCGTGCGCGTGTCTGCTTATCGCGCGCGGTCACCGAGGTGTGGGTCGCGCCCGTCAACGGCTGCAGGCCGCGCTGGGTCAGCAGGTCGGTGTCGGTGGCGTCTTCGTTGCCCTCGACCGTCAGGGCGAACTGCTGGTCCTGGTCCGGCGCGTACACCAGTTTGGCCAGCAGGCTGCGACCGTCGCGTTCCTGCGGGTTGGGTCGCGTACGCGCACTGCCGACACCGCCGACGCTGCCCTGATTCTCGGTTTCCCTGCCCTGACGGTGGCTGACATTGACCAGCCCGCTCCAGCGCTCGCCACCGAAGGCGGCCGTCGCGCCGCCGAGCAGGCCGTCCCAACTGCTGTCGTAGCCGAGACGGCCACCGAAGTAGGCGTCCTTGCCGTCTTCCAGATAGTCGGACGGATCCTTGGTGATGAACGACACCACCCCGCCGAGTGCGTCCGAACCGTACAGCGCACTGGAGGGGCCGCGGACGATCTCGACGCGCTTGAGCGTGTCCAGGTCGATGAAGTTTCGGTTCGCATTCGAGAAGCTGCCGATCGAGAAGGCGTCCGACACCGCGATGCCGTCGGTCTGGATGCGTACGCGGTTGGCGTCCAGCCCGCGGATGCGGAAGCCTCCTAGCCCGAACCGGCCGAAGCTCGAGGTCACCGTGACGCCCGGCTCGTAGCGGACCAGCTGCTTGATGTCGCGGATCAGCTGGTCGTCCAGTTGCTGGCGATCGATGACGCTGACGGTGTTGGGCACGTCCACCACGGCACGCTCGGTGCGCGTGGCGGTGACCTGGATGCGGTCGAACTCCTTCGCATCGGCCGGCGAGGCGGCGGAGGCGTCGGCGGGTGTTGCGGCATGGGCATGGCCGGCGAGGGCCAGCCACACGGCCGCAGTGAGCAGCGTGGGGCGCATCATGGCGTACAGCATTCCTGTGGGGTATGGAGAACCCGGAAGGCTGGCGGCCGGAGAATCCTTGGCTGGCGCCCGGTGGAGAGAGTCGATGCCGTCGGCCACGCGTGCCGACGGTATGGCGTGTTTACTTGGTGAGGATCAGCTTGTCGTTGCTGGTGTGGCGCAGCCGGTAGACGCGGTCGCCGTGGCGGATCAGTACTTCCCGATGGCCCTTCAGCAGGGTCTCGCTGTCCAGGGCGTCATCGTCGCGCGGCGAAGCGGACGGCAGGGAGAGGCGCTCACGCAGCACCAGCGTGTCGGCGAGGGGCAGTGCAGTGACGTTCGGAATCATGGATAGCTCCGGAGAAGGAACGCCATTGATGATAATGATTCTTATTTGCGCGTCAACACCTGCGCATTCTCCCCGGACGAGCGGACAAATGAGAATGGCTCCGCCGTCGCACCGCACGCATCCTTACAATGCGCGCACTTTCCTCCTCCGGGGAGTAGCCCACCCGTCCTGACGGGGTCCGCGCGTCAACACACTTGGTCCACCGACCATGGCGCACGGGACGAAGCGATCCGCTTCGCCGGGCAAGACCGAAGGCAGGCGTCGCGCTTACCCGGGCCGGGCAGTGCGTCGTTTGCCTTCGCGTCCATCCGCGAACGCCTGGCCCCGGAGTCGCAGATGTTGTCCCTGCAAGCCCTGCTGGTGTCCACCGGCACCGTCACCCTGGCCGAGATCGGCGACAAGACCCAGCTGCTCGCCCTGCTGCTGGCCGCGCGTTACCGCAAACCGTGGCCGATCGCGCTGGGCATACTCGCCGCCACGCTGGTCAACCATGCGATCTCCGCCTGGCTGGGCGCCGAACTGACCGAATGGCTGTCGCCCGAGGTGCTGCGCTGGGTCGTGGCGGCCAGCTTCCTGGCCGTGGCCCTGTGGACGCTGAAGCCGGACACGCTGGAGGACGAGGCCGACAACCTGCCGGCCCGGGGCGCCTTCCTGGCGACCACGGTGGCGTTCTTCCTGGCCGAGATCGGCGACAAGACCCAGGTGGCCACGGTGCTGCTGGCCACGCGCTACGACCCGCTGTGGCAGGTCATCGCCGGCACCACCATCGGCATGCTGCTGGCCAACCTGCCGGTGGTGTGGCTGGGCCACCGTTTTGCCGACAGGCTGCCGCTCAAGCTGGCCCGCAGCCTGGCCGCACTGGTGTTCTTCGCCCTGGCCGTCTGGGTGGCCGTGCGAGGCGTAGGCTGAACGACCGGGGCCGGGTCGGGCGCTGCTAGACTGCGCGGTCAGAACAATACGCAAGGTCTGGGGGAATACATGCTGGAAGTCTTGGGGCGGATCGGCTTCGGCC
>CAMLQG010000010.1 GCA_946482075.1 uncultured Erythrobacteraceae bacterium | reverse complement strand
CATCCGGACGCTCAGATCAAGGCGTTCGGACAAACGATGAGCGTGGATGAATATTGCGTGGCGATCCCCAATATCGTCGCGCGGATGAACACCTGCCACAAGATCAGCAACGAGGTGGTCACGATCGACGGGGACCGGGCAGTCGCGCGGTCCTACGTCTTCGCCTATCACGGTGTACCGGCCAATCTGGGCGATCCGGGGGCTGACGCGATCTTCGGCGCGGTGGATGTCGATACGGATTCGCTGATCATCGGTACCTATCGCGACACGCTGGAGAAGCGGAATGGCCAGTGGCGGATCGCCCTGAAGGAGATCGGCCTCAAATGGCAGCAGCACCTGAAGACGCTGCCGCCGTTCCCCGGCTGGGCGGGGATGTGAGCGCAGCCACGCTAGCGTTTGAGGATCGCAAGGGAAAGGTCGCCCTCGTCTTCGGTGGGACAGGCGCGATCGGCGCTGCCATCTGCCGGCTGCTGGCGGCGGAGGGTGCGGATGTCGCTTTCACGTGCCGAGCCAACCGGGCGGGCGCCGAAGCGCTTGCGTCCGAGCTTGAGGGCGCCGGCGGTCGCGTGGTCTGGGGCGCGGTGGCGAATGAGGACGCGCAGGCCGTTGCTGCTTTCATCGAGCGTGTGGCGGAGAATCTCGGCCGAATCGACGCGGTGATCTATGCCGCCGGGCCCGACATCCCGTTGAGCTTCGTCGGCAAGATCGACCCTGCCGAATGGGCACGTGTGATGGATGCGGACATCAATGGTTGCTTTCATCTCGCGCGGGCGGCGCTGCGCCATCTGCGCGCGTCGAAAGGCAGCTTCACCGCCGTCCTCACTGCCGCGCTGGCCCGCCCGCCCGCGCTGGACGGGCTGTCCTCCGTACCCAAGGCGGCGATCGAGGCGATGGTGAAGACGCTGGCGCAGGAGGAAGGCCGCTACGGCCTGCGAGCCAATTGCGTCGCGCCGGGCTTCGTGGATGGCGGGCTGGGCCGCAAGCTGCTGGACCATCTGGGCGGGAATGCGCAGGCGGGGATTGTCGCGCGCACCGATCTGCGCCGGCTGGGCCGCGCGGAAGAAATCGCGGACGCGGTGGGCTTCCTCAGCTCCGCCCGCGCATCCTTCATCACGGGTGAGACGCTGTTCGTCTCAGGAGGCCTGCGGGCTTGAATGTTTCCCGTCTTCGCTCGACACGAATGGGTGAGGTTGCTTGATCTGGTCCCTCGCGGCATGCGCGCCAGCGCGCCGGCCGGAGAACACGCAATCCGCGATCGACATGCCGCTCATATAGGAATTGGAGCACACGCCCACCGCCGTGCGCCCGGCGGCATAGAGACCGGGAATGATCGAGCCGTCATCGCGCACCACATGGCCGCTATCCTCGTCCACCCGCAGGCCGCCGAGCGTGAAGAAGGGCATGAAGGAGAAGACATTGTCCGGTGCGCTGTTGATCGCTCGATAGGGGCCGGCGCCGAAGGCGACGACATTATCCGCGATGCGTCCCATCGGATCGGGCGCGCCCGATGTGGCAGCCTCGTCATTCGCTTTCGCCGTGGCTTCCAGCGAGCCCGACGGCAGGCCGAGCTTCTGCTCAAGCCCGGCCAACGTCCTCGCTTTCTTCGTCCCGCCGAACAGGATGTTGAGCAGGCTCGGCAGGCCGAAATTCTTGAAATTCCCGCTCTTGAAGTCGAGCGCCTGCCGCACGATCCGTTTGAAGATCGCTCTGTCCACGATCATCCAGGCCGCGCCATCCGGCTGGGCGGCGATCGCGCGGCCGAGCTTCTCGACATAGGCGTCCTCGTTGCAGAAGCGCTGTCCCTCGCGATTGACGATCAGCGATTGCACGCTGGCGTTGGGCGGGGTGATCATTCGACCGAGGAACGGCATGTCCATCCGCGCCGTGGCGCCGCCCGCCGACTGGCCGAGCTGGATGCCGCTGCCGTCGCAGCCCAGGGAGGACATGCGGATCAGGCTGTCGAAATAGCCCGCGATCCGGGGCAGATGCTGGTGGATCATGTCGAGATTGTAGCCGAAGCCTCCGGCGGCGAGGATCACGCCTTTCCTCGCGCGGATCAGGATACGTTGCCCGTGCTCCGCCTCGATCCGGCGGGCCTCGGCGACGATCTTGTGCGCGCGGGCCGCGCCGAAGGGGCGCATGGGATCGAGCTTGTCGTAGAGCTTCTGGTGCGCGGCGCGGTGGCCGGGATCGATCCGCAGTGCTTCCACGCCGATCACGCGGCCCTGCGCATCTGTCACCAGCCGTATCACGCGCGCATGGTCGATCTGGCGGGTGCTCCTGGCGGCCGCTTCCTTGAGCTTTCCGGCGATGACATAGCCCGTCCAGCCCTTGCCCACGGCGCGATGGCCGCGCGGGGCGGGCTTCGCTTTCGCCGCATATTCGGGCGCCTTCTCATTGCCGGAATAATAGAGGAACTTGTCCTCGTCGGGGAAAGTGGTCTTGGCCGCGTGGAGCTTGCCGGAGAAGCCGACGCCCTGCGCGGCCAGCCATTCGATATGCTCGTTGCTGGTCTCGCAGAAGCGCCGCAGCGTTTCCGGGCGCACCGCGTCGCCCACTTCCAGTGCGAGATAGGCGAACATCTCCTCGGCCGAATCCTCCTTGCCCGCCTCGCGCTGGTAGCGCGTACCGCCGGCATAGAAGATCCCGCCGCACCAGCGGGTGGCCCCGCCACCTTCGAAGCGGTCGAGGATCAGGACCTCCGCTCCCTCGTCGCGCGCCTGGATCGCCGCGCTGGCCCCCGCGGCGCCGAAGCCGACCACCACGACATCGGCTTCCTCGTCCCAGGCGGCTTCCGCATCGGCGGAAAGCTCTAGCGGCGGTTCGACAAGCGCGGTCATGTCAGATTTTCGCCGCCGTCTGGTCTCGGCAGACGGCGAGGCCGTAGATCCAGATGAAGATCCACGAATAAGCCATGGCGAGCCCGGTCCCCAGCAGGGCCAGCCCGTAATCCGGCGTGGTGGAAACCGCCGCATAGCCGGGGAAGGCCGCGAACATGTGGATGCCGAACAGCAGCCCCGGATAGATCGGCGCGATCAGCCAGGCACGGCCGGGCCCGAGCAGCCGATGGAGGAAATAGCAGGCGGCCGAGATGCCCATCGCGGCATGAGTGTTCACAAAGGCCCACCACAGCGGGAAACCGGCAATCTCGAAAGGCTGGGTATTGTAGTAGCGCCACATGCCGAAATGGATCGGGATCAGTTCGAAGATCAGCGCGCTGACCATCAGCAGGGCCGAAAGGGCCAACCATTTCTGGAGCGTGATGCCCTTTTCGATCAGGTCCACGACATAGACGATCGTGCCCGACCAGTAGAGGATGTAGATCAGCGCGTTGTAGACCGGCATCTCGCGGCCCAACAGGATGATGCCCGGCGTCGCGCCTTCCCCGGGGTGCACAACGCTGCCCAGCACGTCGAAGAAGGGTTCCAGTGTGATCGTGGTCAGGCTGGCGACGAGGATGATCAGAGGTAGGCGCGAACCGGTCCTCACAGCCTGGATAGCGCAATAGGCGCTGCCGACGAATACGAGCACGGCCAGAGTGATCAACGCCCACCGATCCACCGTCGGCTCCAACGCATAGGATGGAAAACTGCCTACCGGCAGGAATTCGCTTGCCATCTGCCCCTCCTCATATCCGCTCGATCTGGCGGCTTCCCTGTGAGGCTATCATCCGGTGAATGAGGACATCGCGCGATGGCGCATCGCCACCATCGCCTGCGCGCAACGGATCGATTGCGGAGCGCGCGATATTCCGCTCTGCTGCATCGAAGCAAATCAACGGGATCGGAGGCGCCGAATGGCCGAGAATGCGAATGCCAAGATCAAGCAGGCCATCCTGGCGGCGGCCGGGGCGGGCGATATCGAGACGCTGCGCAAGCTCTGCCATCCCGAGATGATCAACCGCCAGAACCTGGCCCATCCCTTCGGCGGCGTGCGCCAGGGGCCGGAGCAGTTCCTCGAAACGGTGGGCGTGATCTTCGGCACCTACAAGATCGACGATATCCAGCTGGTGCGCAGCTTCACGGGCGATGACGATCCGGACCACATGGTGTTCCACTTCCATCTGAAGGGCCATACCGTGGACGGCCACCGTATGATCGACACGCCGGTGCTGGAGGAATGGCATTTCGAGAACGGCCAGGCGCGCGAGATCACCGTCTGCTGGTTGAACGTGCCGTAATCGTCATTGCGAGCGCAGCGAAGCAATCCGGAGCATTTCGCGTTGGGCTCTGGATTGCTTCGCTGCGCTCGCAATGACAATGAGAGCAAATCGATAAGTGAAGGATTCCCCATCATGAAGACCCGCGCCGCCGTCGCATTCGCAGCCAAACAGCCGCTGGAGATCGTCGAAGTCGATCTCGAAGGGCCGAAGGATGGCGAAGTGCTGGTGGAGATCATGGCGACGGGCATCTGCCATACCGACGCCTACACGCTGGACGGGTTCGACAGCGAAGGCATCTTCCCCTCGATCCTGGGCCATGA
This sequence comes from uncultured Erythrobacteraceae bacterium, assembly GCA_946482075.1. The sequence continues at coordinate 48,983 of CAMLQG010000010.1, read as the reverse complement.
AGGCGCGGGCATCGTGCGCGAGGTAGGGCGCGGCGTGACGTCCGTGAAGCCGGGCGATCACGTGATCCCGCTCTACACCCCGGAATGCCGCCAGTGCAAAAGCTGCCTGTCGGGCAGGACCAACCTCTGCACCGCGATCCGCGCGACGCAGGGGCAAGGGCTGATGCCGGACGGCACGACGCGTTTTTCCTACAAGGGGCAGCCGATCTTCCACTACATGGGCTGCTCCACCTTCTCGAACTTCACCGTGCTGCCCGAGATCGCGGTCGCCAAGATCCGCGAGGACGCGCCGTTCCAGTCGAGCTGCTATGTCGGCTGTGGAGTGACCACGGGCGTGGGTGCGGTGGTGAACACCGCCAAGGTCCAGGCGGGCGAGAATGTGGTCGTCTTCGGGCTCGGCGGGATCGGCCTCAACGTGATCCAGGGCGCCAAGATGGTCGGTGCGGACAAGATCATCGGGATCGATATCAATCCCGAGCGCGAGGAATGGGGTCGGAAGTTCGGTATGACCCATTTCATAAACAGCAAGGGCCTGTCGCGCGAAGAGACGGTCGCGAGAATCCTCGAGGCGACCGATGGCGGTGCGGATTACAGCTTCGACGCCACCGGCAATACCGAGGTGATGCGCACGGCGCTCGAATGCTGCCATCGCGGATGGGGCGAAAGCATCATCATTGGCGTGGCCGAAGCGGGCAAGGAAATCGCCACGCGCCCCTTCCAACTGGTCACCGGGCGGGTATGGAAGGGAACCGCCTTCGGCGGCGCCAAGGGCCGCACCGACGTGCCGAAGATCGTCGACTGGTACATGAACGGCAAGATCGAGATCGACCCGATGATCACCCATGTCCTTACGCTGGAGGAGATCAACAAGGGCTTCGACCTGATGCATGCGGGCGAAAGCATTCGATCCGTGGTGGTGTTTTAACCTTCCGGTCGTCATCCCAGCGAAAGCTGGGATTGTTGTGAACTGGCGGAATTCCTCGAGAAAGATCCCAGCCTGCGCTGGGATGACGGCTCGAACGCTTAGATCGATTTCGGACCCATCAATCCGGAACCGATGCTAAATCCATTCTATGGACCCCCATCGTCTTTAGGGGGACATCGTGGGGCCGGATCGCGCGCTCAATCTGATCAATGAGATGCTGTGGCAGGCCGCGATCATCGGCGGGCCGATCCTGCTCGCCACGCTGGGGGTGGGGCTCATAGTTTCGGTGTTCCAGGTGGCGACGCAGATCCAGGAAATCACCTTGAGCTACGTGCCCAAGCTGTTCACCGCCGGCTTCCTGCTGGTGGGATTGGGGCCGTGGATGGTGGCGCGGCTGACCGGCTTTGCGCGGGGACTGTTCCTCATCATTCCGTCGCTCGGGGGATAGGTGGGATGTCGACCATTAGTTCGTCATTCCCACGAAGGTGGGAACTCCGCTGGACTGGGCGCATGAGCCGATTTGGTTCCCGCTTTCGCGAGAATGACGAAAGCAGCTTGGTTGCCAGGCGGGCAATTCCACCCATAACGGCCCTATCCTAGCGATGCAGGATATCGGGGCCTGGCTGACGGCGGCGATCCTGCTCACCTTGCGCGTGGCGCCCGCCTTCGCGCTGGCGGGGCCCTTCGCACTGCTGCGCCTGCCGGTCACGATCCGGGTGCTGCTGGCGCTGGGGCTGGCGATCGCGCTGGTGGCGGGCCATCCGGCGCAGACGCTGGATGTGGTGAAGGGCGGGCCGAGCCTGCCGGGCTTGGCGGCAGGGGAGCTCTTCGTCGGCGGCACGATCGCGCTGTCGCTCCAGCTCGCATTTGCGGCGGTTCTGTGGGCGGGCAATGCGCTCGATATCCAGGCGGGCTTCGGTCTTGCCACCATCGCCGATCCGACCACCCAGGCGCAGATGCCGCTGGCCGGCACCGTCTTCGCCTATGCAGCGGCCGCGCTGTTCTTCACCATGGGCGGCGCTCACGATCTCCTCGCGCTGTGGATGGCGACGCTGGAGATGCTGCCGATGGGGCATGGCGTCCTGGCAGGCGACATGCGCGCGCTGTTCACGCTGATGGGCAGCCTCTTCGCGGCCGGGATGGGGCTGGTCGGCGTGGTGATGCTGATGCTGTTCCTGCTCGATTGCGCGATCGCCTTCATGTCGCGCACCCTGCCGCAGATGAACGTGCTGCTGCTCGGCTTCCAGGTGAAGTCGATGGCGATGCTGGTCACGCTCCCGCTCGCCATCGCGCTGTCGGGCGGGGTGATCGTGCGGATGTTGCGCCTGGCGCTGGAAAGCGCGCCGCAGCTGCTGGGGCAAGTGGGCTGATGGCTGAGCAGCAGGATCAGGACCGTTCGGAAGAACCGACCCCGTTCAAGCTCAAGCGCGCGCGGGAGAAAGGCCAGGTTGCGCGCGGGATGGATCTCGGCTTCGTTGGCAGCCTGGCCGCGTTCACCGCCTTTCTGCTCCTCGCCGGGCAGGGCTTCGCCACCCGCCTGTCGGATCTCATGCGGCTGTCCTTCACCGCTGGCATCAGCGGGGCGGGCGATCCGCGCGCGGCGCTTGCCCATCTGCGCGATGTCTATTGGCTCGCCTTTCAGCCGTTGCTGCTGCTCGGCGGAACGGTGGTCGTGGTGCTGGTGCTGCTCGACCTGCTGCAATTGCGCGGCTTCCTGTTCAGCGGACAGCCGCTCAAGCCCGATTTCTCCCGCCTCAATCCCGCCAAGGGCCTGAAGCGCCTGTTCTCCCTCAAGATGCTGAAGGAGACGCTGAAGAACATCGTCAAGATGGCCGCCTATGCGTTCGTGGCTTGGCTGGTGGTCCGTTCATCGGTCGCGATCTTCGCCGACAGCGTGGGCGATGCCCATGCGCTTGGACGGGCGATGGAAGGGGCGGGCAAGCGGCTGCTCTTCGCCTTTATCAGCCTCGCGGTGCTGTTCATGGCAATCGACCAGTTCATCGTCCGGCGCGAATATCACAAGCAGATGCGCATGAGCCGGCGCGAGCTGACTCGCGAAAGCAAGGAGCGGGAGGGCGAGCCACGGATGAAGGCGAAGCGTCGCGAGCTCCATGTCGAGATGCGCCGCCAGGTGGAAGGGCTTGGCCAAGTGGCCGGATCGGACTTCATTGTCACCAATCCCGAACATTTTGCCGTGGCGCTCGCCTACCGTCCCGATGCGATGAACGCGCCGACCGTGCGGGCGCGGGGCCGCAACCGCTTCGCCCAATTAATCAAGCGCAAGGCACGGCTGGTCGCAGTGCCGGTAATCGCTGACCCGATGCTGGCGCGCGGCCTCTATCGCGATTGCCGGCCGGGGCAGGAAATCCCCTCGCACCACTTCCACGCCGTGGCGCGGCATTATGCGCGGCTGCGGCGGCAGGCGGGCGGTGATGCTCGTGATTGAAAGAAGTTTCGTCATTGCGAGGACCGCAGGTCCGAAGCAATCCAGGGCCCCGCGTGCCCTGGATTGCTTCTCCCGGCTTTGCCGGGCTCGCAATGACGACAATTTCCTGACGCTGTGGCCATGCAGGTGAATCGATGACCAACCTCTTCGACCGCAACAAGGATCTCGTGCTCGTCCTCGGCACGATCCTGATCCTGCTGATCCTGTTTTCGCCGATCCCCCCGGCGCTGCTCGATCTCGCGATCATCGTGAATTTCAGCCTCGGCCTCACGATCATGCTGCTGACCTTCTACGTCGCCAAGCCGGTGGAATTCTCGACCTTCCCGTCCCTGCTGCTGGTGGCGACGCTCTATCGTCTGTCGCTCAATGTGGCCGCCACGCGGCTGATCCTGACGGATGCGAATGCCGGCCATGTGATCGAGGCGATCGGTACTTACGCCGTGCAGGGCAATTTCGTGATCGGTCTAGTCGTCTTCACGATCCTGGTAATCGTGCAGTACGTGGTAGTGACCTCGGGCGCGCAGCGCGTGTCGGAAGTGGCGGCGCGCTTCACGCTCGATTCCATGCCCGGCCAGCAGATGAGCATCGATGCCGATCTCAATCTCGGCCTGATCGACCAGAAACAGGCGGTCGCAAGGCGCGAGGCATTGGAGAAAGAGGCGTCGTTCTACGGCGCGATGGATGGAGCGAGCAAGTTCGTGAAAGGCGATGCGATCGCCGGCATCCTTATCCTGCTGATCAACATCATCGCCGGGCTGATCGTGGGCGTGGCGCAGATGGGCATGGCCTGGGGCGACGCGCTGCACCGCTTCACGCTGCTGACCATCGGTGATGGCATCGCCACCCAGCTGCCCGCGCTCATCATCTCGATCGCCACCGGGATCATCGTCACGCGCTCTTCCGCCGACCGACAACTGAGTACCGAGATATTCCGCCAGCTCGCCTCCGAACCGCGCATCCCGATCATCGTCATGGGGGTGATGGGCCTGCTGATGCTAATGCCGGGCATGCCCAAATGGCCGATCCTGATCCTCCTTGTTGTCGCCTTCCTCGGCTGGCGGCGCATCCGGCGAATCCAGCGGGAAAGCCCTGCCGAGGCGGAGGATGCGGGTGAGGAGTTGCCGGTCGCCGCGGCCGGCGTGCAGCATGCCGCGCTGGAGATCGGCCTCGGCAGCGTGCTTGGCGCGGCATGGGCCGGCAAGCAGGCGCTGCTGCTCGATCGGATCGCCGGCAGCCGCGCCGCGCATGAGAAAATTTTCGGCATCGCTTTCCCCGCCGTCCGCTTCGTCGATGCGGGCGATGCCGGCACGCATGAATACCGCATCGCGATCCATGGGGTGATGCATGGCGCGGGCCTGCTGCAGCCGGATCGCCTGCTCGCCATCGTACCGGGGGACGACGCGCCGCGCCTGGTAGGGATAGAGGGGCGCGATCCCGCTTTCGGCCTGCCCGGCACCTGGATCGAGCCCGCGTTGTCGCGCGATGCGGCGGAAGCCGGATACAACGTGATCGATCCGGAAACGGTGATGATCACCCATTTCAACGAAGTGATGCGGATGGAAGCGCCCGCTCTCCTAACCCGCGCGGTGGCGGGCGAATTGCTCGACCAGCTGCGCGAAAGACAGCCCGGTCTGGTGGAAGAACTGATCCCGAATGTGATGACCTTGTCGGATGTCCAGCGCATCCTCCAGAACCTGCTGCAGGAACGGGTTTCCATCGCCAATATCGACCTCATCGTCGAAGTGCTGGTCGATATCGGCCGGACGGAGCGCGATCCCGCTTCGCTGACGGAGCGCATCCGCCAGTCGCTCGGCACGGCGATCTGCAACGGCCTGCGCGGCGCCAACGGTCAGCTCGCCGTGCTCAGTCTCGATCCCAAGCTCGAGAACCGCATATTGGCCGACAGCGGCGGGCGTGAGGCGAGCGTGCTGGGGATGGAGCCGCGGCTGGCTGAACAGCTGCTGCAGAAGCTCGCGCCGATGAGCGAGGCGATGATGCGCCAAGGCAAGGCGCCGGTGCTGCTCTGCGCGGGGCCGATCCGCCGCGCGCTGGTCAAGCTCACGGGTCGCGCGATGCCGCATCTCTCGGTGCTGTCGGTGGACGAGATTCCGCTGCGCACCGCGCTGCAATCCTTCGACGTCGTGCGGCTGGACGCATGACGGGCCGCGGGGCAAAGAGAGTTTCATGAAACGGGAGGACGCGCGTGCAGGATAATCCCCCCCAGGAAGCGCTGGACCGGCTGCTGTCCTATCTGGAGCAGGACCCAGCCAATCCTGCCCTGCTACGCGATGCCGCGCAGGCCGCGATGCGTGCCAATGCGCTGAGCGAGGTCCGCGCCCTGCTCGCGCGGCTGGAGGATACGGGTCAGTTCGGCCCCGCGGACGTCAATCTCGATGCGCTGGCTGCCATGCGTGGCGGCGCGCCGGAAGAGGCGGCCGCCCGCTTCGCCGCCCTTCTGTCTGATGATCCCGGCAGCACTGCGCTGCGCTTCAATCTCGCCTGGGCGCGCGCGCTGGCGAAGGATTTCACCGGCGCGCGCGAAGCGCTCCATGAAGACGTGCTGGCCGAATTGCCGCAGGCCGCGCTGCTCGACGTGCAGTTGATGCATGATGCCGGCCAGTTCGAGGATGCGGCGGAACGCGCGCGCGGCTACCTCGCGCGGCATGGCGACTATCCGCCGCTGCTCGCTGCGATCTCCGTGCTGGCGATGGATGTCGAGGACGAGGATTTGGCCCGCGATTGCGCGCTAAAGGCCGGCGATCATCCCGATGCGCTGACCACTTTGGGCTCGCTCGCGCTGACGGAGGAGGGCCCGCAGGCCGCGCGCCCGCTGCTGGAAAAGGCGCTGGCGATCAACGGCCAGTCGCCCCGCGCCTGGATCGGCCTCGGCCTCGCGAGCCTGGCGGAAGGGAAAGCGAATGCGGCGGGCGAGGAGATCGACCGGGGTGCTCGGCTGTTCGGCGATCATCTCGGCAGCTGGATCGCAGCGGGTTGGGCTTATCTCATCGCGGGCGACCGGGCGACGGCGCAGGCGCGTTTCCGCAAGGCGCACGAGCTGGACCCGAACTTCGCTGAAGCGCAGGGCTCGCTCGCGGTGATCGAAACGATGGAAGGCGAGCGCGAAGCGGCCGAACGGAGGATCGAAGTGGCTTTCCGCCTGGACCGGCAATGCTTTTCCGCCGCTTATGCCTCCATCCTGCTGGCCGCGGCGGACGGTGACGAGAAAGCGGCGCGTCGCCGCGTCGAACTCGCACTGCGCCAGCCGATCGACGGCAAGGGTCGCACTCTGGAACAGATCATCGCGCGCATGGCGCGGTGAGAGGGCTAGGTCTCTCCTTCCCTTCAGAGGAGGGATACCGCCTTCAAGCACAGTGCCTCGAACGACCGCCCACCCCTCCATCCCCTGAAGGGATGGGGAGAAGACTTTCGAGAAGCAGAAATTCTCACGATGCGGAACAAACCCACTCCCACCTCGTCATCCCTTGCAAACGGGGATCCAAGAACGTTTGGGTTTGGCATGATAAGCAAGAACGCGGAAGCTCACTCGACTCCATAGCCGACATTGGCGATCTGATTGTCGTACTTCGGGATCGAAAGAAAACGGGTATTTGGCGTTTGACCATTTTTATTTGAACGTGATTTCAGCTGAAGAAGATGGGCGCGTCACCTCCAGTGGCCGATCGTAGACACTATCGGACTTGTTGCGAAGTGACGGCGCGCTGACCGAAAGCACGGCCTTGGCATTTGCGGGGTCGAGCGCCCATTCCGTGACGCACACAGTGGCGGCAATGCGCCATTCGCCGTTTCGCTTTTCCAGCCGCCTGACATAGCGCCCGCCGGCGACGGTGGTTTCGAAGGAATCCTTCATCCGCGCCGCCAACATGACATAGCTTTCGGCATGGGCGGTGTTCCCATCGACCTCAATGTCGTTGTTCATTATGTAATGCTGCGTCGAATCGAACTGCTTCCTGTGCTCGTTGTCCCAGTGAACGCACATGGCCTGTCCGTTCCCGACGAAACCCGGATGATCGTCGAGTGCTTCCGGCCAATAGGTGTCTTGTGCCATTTGCAGATCGCACCGATCGAATCCCCGGCTATATCTGTACAGAACCCGTTCGATCTGGCGAACGTCCCACAATTCCTGCAGCTTCGCGACATCAAGCGTATTGGTTTCCGTCGACGTCATCTCACTCTCCTTCCTCTATTCACGTCATATCGAGCGGCGTTTGGGCAGTTTTATCATTCTCTTCTGACCTGCTTGCGCGGCAATCACCGATTGCGACGAAGGACGAGTTTGCGGCTCGGCGCGATTCATTCCCGGCTCCTACTGCAAGGGAATTACGGCCACCTTGTCCCCCTGATAGACGCTTAGCCACAATTCGCGGTCGACCATCACCGCGGTTGCGACATATTCGAAATCGGCGGTGTGCGGCGGCAACGCGAAATGCGTGATCTCCAGTGTCCTGGGATCGATCCGGCAGGCACGCGGCGCGGGATCGCTCAGTGATGCGAAGCCCGCGGCGCAGATCGATCCGTCTTCGTTCCAACGCAGATTGTCGGGAGCAAAACCTAAATCGACCGAAACGTGGCCCGATACACTGGCTTTGTGCGGATCCAACTTGCTGCGCGTGACGGTTCGCGAGCCGGTATTGGCGGTGAACAGCGTTTCCCCGTCTTCCGAAGCAATCAGACCATTGGGACAGCTCGCCTCACTCCCAGCGATTTTCATCCAACCCCTGCTCTTCCGCCAACTCAACAGATAGCCGGTTTTCTCGCCTCTTCCGATCCTTGCGCCGAAATCTGGATCATCCAGCCGGTAGATACACGACATGAGGACGGTACCATCGGCGAGTCTTGCCACCGCATTGCCGTGGCTGGGATATGGAACCGCGATGCCGCCAACCCAGTCGAGCTTCACCGCGCCTCCAGCGACCCGCAGGTCAAAGATCTCGATCGACTCCCGCTCGCCATGGTTGACAGCGTAAAGCCTGTCACGCCCGTCGGGACGTGTTTCCAGGCAGATACCGTGTGTCATGAACGCTGCCGGCGAAACCGGAGATGCAAAATCATCATAGGCACCGTCGCGCGCGATCATGCCGTTTCCGCTAGGCCAAAGCCTATGAACTTCACGACTTGTGCGATCAATGGCATAGAGCCCGCCCGGCTCGCCCTTGTCAGGATCGCCCATGCCACTCGCGATGAGCCATTGGGTGTCGGGGACCGGCACAAGGTCTTCAGGGTTGGCGAAGCCAGTCAGGAATTGATACTGAAGCCTATCCATCATTCGCGGTCCTGTCCCAATCGGACCATGTCGCTACGAATATGCGAGTGCGCGCGACGCTCATCAGCGTCTGGGAAAAACCCTTTATGTGAGCTCCGAGCAGAAGCAGCATCACATCTCCCGTGCTTGATCTGCTGAAATCCTTGCAAGCTGCGAATCTGCACTGGAGCGATTGCGCTCAGGCTGCATAATCAAGGGTAGGCGCTAAGTCGATGAATTATCGTTCAGGTTCTGGGCATGCGGTGTAATCACGACTAGTGATGCCCGTGTTCCACCCGGTTCCTGCCGCGAAGCATCCGGCCATAGCGGGCGCGAATCCCGCCGCCTGGGAGGGCATATGTCGATATGAAGAGCCGAAATGCGCATGGCCCCGCTGAAAGGGCGTGCGGTCAGCTCCCGCGCAGGCGCGCTATGATCGATCGCGCGGCGCGCCTGCCGGAAAACACGCAATCCTGCAGCGACACTCCGCTGCTGAAATAGCCGTTCGAACAGACGCCCACGGCGGCGCGCCCGGCGGCGTAGAGGCCGTCGATCGTCTGCCCCGCCTCGGAGACCACCGCGCCGGTATCCTCGTCCACGCGCAGCCCGCCAAGCGTGAAGAAGGGCGGGAAAGTCGTCGCATTGCTCACATCGTTGTTCATCGCGCGATAGGGGCCGTGATCGATCCGCTGCATATAGCTGGGGCTCTTGCCCATCGGATCGGGTTCGCCTGCGTCGATCGCGCGGTTGGACGCGTCCACCGTCTCGCGCAGCACTTCGGGCGACATGCCGCATTTGCGGGCCAGTTCCTCGATCGTCTTCGCTTTCCTGGTGCCGCCGAAGAACATGTTGAAGAGCGATGGCAACCCGTAATATTTGAACGCCACCAGCCCTGCCGCGCGCGACGGCATGGATTCCCGGAAGATCGTCCAATAGGTCTTGTTGTCGACCACCAGCCAGGCCCTTGCGCCGGGCTGTTCGGCGATCGCGCCCCCCAATCGCGCGAGATAGGTGTCTTCGTTGATGAAGCGCTTGCCCTCGGCGTTGACCATCAGGCCCTTCACCGCCGAAACCGGCGGGGAGAGCTGGCGGGCGACCAGATTGTTGCTCATCAGCCCGGTCGCCGCGCCGACCGACTTGCCGAGCTGGATGCCGCTGCCGTCGCACCCGATGGAAGCGTTGGGCATCAGCGTGTCGAACGTGGATGCGATCACCGGCATGTGCTCCTCCAGCATCGGCAGATTGTAGCTGAAGCCGCCGGTGGCAAGCACGATGCCGTGGCGCGCGCGGATGAACTTGCGGCGGCTCTTCCCTTTCTCAAGTTCGCGGGCGGTGCGGATCGCCTTCTTCACGGCCTTAGCCTTGAACGGCTTCCAGGGATGCACGATCGCATATTGTTTCTGGTGGACTCCCCGCGCGCTGTCGTCGAGCACCATGATCTCGATGCCGATCACGGCACCTTGGGGCGTGGTCATCAGCCGCACAGCGCGGCTGTGCTGCGAAACGCGAACACCCTTGCGCAAGACCGACTTCTTCAGCGCGTCGAACAGCGCATAGCCGGTGAAGCCCGGAGCCTTGGTGCGGTGGCCGCGCGGCGCAGGCTTGGCCACGGCGGCGAAAGCAGGGACAGGCTCGCTGCCGGAATAGTAGAGATATTTATCCTCGTCGGGATAGGTCGTCTTGGTTGGATGGAGCGAGCCTTCGAATTCCGCGCCCTGTTCCGCCAGCCAATCCAGATTGGCGGCGCTTTGTTCGCAATAGCGGCGCAACGTCTCGGGGCGGACGGCGTCGCCGACTTCCATCGAGAGATATTTGAACATCTCCTCGGCATTGTCGTCGATCCCGGCGTCTCGCTGGTATTTCGTGCCTGCGGCATAGACCACGCCCCCGCTATAGGCCGCAGCACCACCGCCGTCGAAACGCTCGACGATCAGCACGTCGGCGCCCGCGTCCCGCGCCTCGATCGCGGCAGAGGATCCGGAAGCGCCGAAGCCGATCACCACCATGTCTGCCGCGTCGTCCCAGGCGAAGCTCTCGGGATCTGCCACAATCTCCGGGGGCAGGACGATCCGGTCGTCCTTCAGCGAGCGCTCGTCCGTCATGTTCCTCTCCCTGTTTCCCACCATCGCTATTGTCTTGGCGGCCGATTTGCGCGGGCTTCGGCAGCGTTCTTGATAGCAGGGAAGGCGGCCCGGCCTCTTCTGTCCGTGCACCCTGGTCATTCTGTCAGTGAAACGTCGTTCGTTCCGTTTCGACCTATGCCACGCGCCGCACGTTTCCCCCGCTCACCTGCCAGACCGCCGCTTCCGCCGCGATCTCCTCGAAGGGCGGGAGCTCCGTTCCGGTCAGCCAGACTTGCGCCGCGCCCTCACGCAAGCGGGTGAACAAGGCGCTGCGGCGCACCGGGTCCAGATGGGCGGCGACTTCATCCAGCAGGAGGAGGCTCGGTCGCCCGCGTGCAGCGAGCGTGGCATGCGCCAGCGTGATGGCGATCAGCATCGCCTTCTGTTCCCCGGTGGAGCACTGCGCAGCGGCGAGGCCCTTGCCCGCGATGCTCACTTCCAGTTCGTCGCGATGGGGGCCAGTGAGCGTGCGCTGCGCCGCTCGGTCGCGCGCGCGCGCGGTACGCAGGGCTTCCGCCAGGGCTTCGGAGGTGTCCGGGCCCCCGGGCACGTAGGTAAGAGCGGGGCGCGCGAAAGGCGCCTCGGGCAGGGCGGCGAGCTCCTGCGTCAGCCGCTCGATCAGCGTCCGCCGGCCCGATGCCAGCACGCTGCCCGTTTGACCCAGCTGCGCCTCGATCGCGTCCAGCCAGGTCGGGTCGGGCTCCGCCGCATCGGCGAGCAGGCGATTGCGCTCGCGCAGGGCGCGTTCATAGCGCGAAGCGGCGCGGGCATGGCCGGGATCGAGCGCAAGAGCCATCCGGTCCATGAAGCGCCGCCGCGCGCCCGCGCTGTCGGCGAACAGCCGGTCCATCGCGGGCGTCAGCCAGCCGATCGCCAGCCATTCGCCCAGCGACATCGCGCTCGCTTCCGCCCCGTTGACCTGCACGACACGCCGACCGGGGCGCGCAGGCTCCATCCCCGTGCCCAGCAGAACCGGCTCGCTGCTATCTCCGCAATCGAGCCGGGCGCTGACCGCGAAGCCGCCGGAACCGCCGGCCGTGGCGATCTCACCCAGTGCGGCGCGGCGCAGGCCCCGGCCGGGCGCGAACAGCGAGATCGCTTCGAGCACGTTCGTCTTGCCCGCGCCGTTCTCGCCCACCAGGAGGTTGAAATGCCGCGTATCGTCCAGCCGGCTTTCCGCATGGTTTCGGAACGCGGACAGGGTGACGCGGTCGATCCCCATGCTCAGCGCGTGCTGGCGAAGGGCGAGAAATCGGTCTCGGTGTCGAACACGTCCACGCCTTCGCGCCGCTTGAGCGTGTTGACCGCAAGATAGGTGAGAGGGGTGAGGATCACTTCCCAGCCGGTCTTGATCACCCATTGCGAGATCACGACCTGCAGCAGCTGCTCCGGCGGCCAGCCGGCGAGGCCGTAGAAGGCGAGAGGGTAGAAGATCAGGCTGTCGAGCCCCTGGCCGACCACGGTGGAGCCGATCGTGCGGGTCCACAGATGCTTGCCGCCGGTCCACACCTTCATCCGCGCGAGCACGTAGGAATTGGCGAATTCGCCGGCCCAGAAGGCGGTCATCGACGCAAGGACGATGCGCCAGCTGTTGCCGAACACCGCTTCATAGGCGGGCTGGTTGGGCCAACCCTTGGCCGGCGGCAGCGAGACGACCACCCAGGCCATGAACGCCATGAAGATCAGCGCGGCGAAACCCGTCCAGATCACACGGCGCGCACGGGCATAGCCATAGACCTCGGTCAGTACGTCCCCGATGATGTAGCTCACCGGGAAAAACAGCACGCCCGCCCCGAACGACCACTGCTCGCCGCTCGGTAGAGTGATGTAGGACGGCTTGGAGGCGCCGATGATGTTGGACAGCAGCAGGATGGCGACGAAGGCCGCCATGACCAGATCGTAATAGCGGAAATGCCGCTGCCCGCTCGCCTGCCCCTCGATCGGGGTGAGTTCCCTGTCCATGCCTCACGCTCTAGATGGATTTGCTGGCTACGAAAAGCACGCTATGGCGCATCACGCGCGCGCCCGTAGCTCAGCTGGATAGAGCACGAGCCTTCTAAGCTTGGGGCCACAGGTTCGAATCCTGTCGGGCGCGCCAAAAATACAATGAAATCATAATATTAGGTGCATCCAATTTTGCCTAGTTTTCGGACTTTGCACTTTTCTCGAGCAGACTTTGCACTTTCTCCCTCGTGCGCCTCCTGGACATGTACTTTTGGGCCATCGCATATCCGCCGTCGGACCGCCTCCACTACGCCGCATACACGCGCATAGGCTTCCGGTGAAAACAGGGTGACCGACTTCGGCGGATCGGCCCCGACAGCGCGCAGGGCGTTGGATGTATTACCGTTGAAGACGGTGTAGCGCTTGGGCGCAAAGGTGCAGAGCATCTCGGACACCATGTTGATCCCGACGCCGGCGATTTTGTCGGCAGTTGCTCGCATCTTGGCGTAGCCTTGCTCCGACGGAAGTCGGGCGGCATCCTGAGCCATTGAGAACAGCGCGATTGTCCCACGTGGATTTGACAACGCTTCCTGGCCCCGGCGATGGATGTCGCCTGAGTGCCAGAGGTGGCGGTGACCGTCACCCGAAGTGACCAGATCCCTGAAAAGCGTGTTGAAGTTCGCGCGGTCCTCGTCCGAGAGCTTTGCTCTTTCCGCCATCCCTGCGATCTTACGCTGAACATTGAGCGCCGCCCTGCGGTCTCGTCGCCGCTTTTCCAGCGCCTTAGCCTCGTTGCGGTCTTTACTGAACTCGGCGTGCAGTGACAGGAGCTTGGCAAGGTCGAAGTTCTCAGAGTCGCTTTCGGCAATCTCCTTCTCGACACGCTTCTTGGCGTCCTCCGCGATCTTAAACCTTCGGCGGTATTGCTCGAGTATGATCTCGTCGAGCTGCTCGCACCTCTCGCCGTTTCGATAGCTGAGGAACACAACCTGCAAATCTGTAACCACGGGATGTCCCGTTGCCACCTCCCAGACGAGCGAGATCTCTTCATTGCCGCTGGGGCCGCGACCAAACGCCGAGAGTGAGCGCTTCATACCGGTTGAAGAAGGTTTCGAATGCGAAGAGATGTCGATCTCCGTTGCGATCAAGGAGCATCACTTCTTCTTGACCAAGGAGACCGCCCGATTGGCTACCACAATAAGCCTCTGGTCGATTGGGTGCGCATGCTATTCCCGGATATCGGCACAAATCGGGTCATTCCTTGGGCAGGGTTGCGTCCAATGATGCCTGACATGTTGCCGCGCCTGGGCAAGGGGCGGCGAAAGCGTATCTTCTACAATACCGGTCATGGACATCTGGGCTGGACGCTCTCGGCTGCCACAGCGGACCTAACCGCTGAACTGATCACCCGTGGCGATAATCGATAGTGCATTTGTTGGCCTCTCTTGCCTGTTCGGCACTTGAATTGGACGACATGAAACAAACTGATAGCTTTCATTAAAATGCCTTGATTGACGCCATTTGCAGCCCGGCCTCATACGACAGGCGGAGGCGGGATGAGTGACATCGACAAGCGCGACGGAAGATTGACGTTCGAGAACTCGGCGGCGTTCAGGCCGAATGCCGGCCATCGCACGCAGGCCATTTCTGTCGCGGATCTATACTGTGATATTGAAGGAAAGCCCGCAGCGCGTTGGCGCGATCTGAAGAGCGGATTGGTCGTTACCGCACTGGCGACGCTGGCGGCCGCCTTCATTTCGGATCACTACGGTGTTCCGCTTACGCTCATGGCGTTCCTGGTCGGCCTGTCCCTGAATTTCCTTGCCGAGGACGTGAAGCTTGCACCGGGCCTGAGCTTTGCCGCGGGAACAGTGCTGAAGATCGGGATCGTGCTGCTGGGCGCGCGCGTCACGACCGGGCAGATCGGCAATCTCGGGCCAAGCGTGCTTCTTGCGGTCACGCTCGTGGCAGCGTTGACCATCACGGGCGGGATCGTCATCGCACGCGCATGCCGCTTCGATGTCGGGTTCGGCATTCTTGCGGCGGGAGCTGTCGCGATCTGCGGGGCTTCGGCCGCATTGGCGATCTTCGCAGTGCTTACCGAACGGCGGACGAAACGGGCCGAGCTTTCGATCGTCCTCATCGGCATCGCCGCGCTGAGCGCCATTGCGATGTCCACTTATCCGATCATTGCCAGGGAAGCGGGTATGACGGACCGCGAAGCTGGGTTCTTTCTTGGCGCGGCGATCCACGACGTCGCCCAGGCGTTGGGCGCAGGTTACACCTTCTCGCATCAGGCTGGCGGGATCGCTACCATCATCAAACTTACGCGGGTATGCTTGCTGGCACCGCTGCTGGCGATCATCAGCATGAGCTTCGGTGTTAGATCGAAGCGACGCGAGGGCGTGTTCGGATTGCCTTGGTTCGTCATGGGATTTCTTGCGGTCGTCGTCATCAACTCCACCGGGATCGTTCCGGGCGAAGTGGCGCTTCGACTTGCCGAGCTGGGGTCGATTTTCGTGGTCATTGCTCTCACGGCTGCGGGTATTCGTTCGCCGATGGCGCAGCTTGCTGGATATGGCGTCCGGCCGCTTATCGTTATCGCAGGCGCGACTGCCTGGTGCGCAACCTTATCCTTCCTTTGCGCTAAGCTTCTTCTCTAGGAAATGGCCATCTCACCGCGATCGTGGCCGGAGCTGTCTCTCAAGCTCACTGTGAGCAAAACTCATTTGACTTATCTTGCTTGAGAACGAGATTTTCGGGGAACGAAGTAGGGCTCTTCGGCTCGCAAAAACAGACACTGGAGAGGTCAAATGCCTGATTCTATCGCGGATATGCGCCAAGCAATGGCAAACGATCTGGAGGTCAAACCGATCACTCCGATTTGTGGTGCGGAGATCGTCGGTGTCGACATGACCAAGCCGATCGAGCAAAGCATGGTGGAGAAGATCGATCGTCTCCTGCGTGAACGCAAGGTTCTCGTCTTCCGTGAGCAGTTTGGCGTGGACGCGCATGATCTTGCGCGATTTGCGAGCCATTTCGGCAAGCCCGAAACGGCACCGCATCCGGATCATGAAGACTTCCCAGATGTGCCGGCCGTGAAGGTAATTGTCGCCAACGGTTCCTATGGTCGGGACACCTGGCATACCGATGGTGCGACCCGGCAACAGACACGCTGGCTAAGCTTCCTCCAGGCGATCGATATTCCGCCTAACGGCCGCGACACGATCTTCGCGGACATGGAGGCGGTCTTTGAAGGACTGTCGCCAAAATTGCAGGCGTTCCTGAAGGATAGCGACGCATTGCAATCCTGGGGCGTGTCGAAGCCGGAAGCGCCGCCCGTCTCGCATCCCGCCACGGTTGAGAATCCCGTCACCGGACGGTTCGGCCTCTACGTCAACAGCGGCTACACGCGCGAGATCGAAGGGCTGCATCCGAACGAAAGCGAGATGCTGCTGCAATTCCTGTTCAAGCGCGTCTACATTCCCGAATATCACGTCCGCGTGGTGTGGAAGCCGGGCACCATCACAGTCTGGGATAACCAGATCACGCAGCACTACATCGTGCAGGATTCCCGCTATCAGCGGCGCATGCACCGCGTGATGGTGGAACCGGCCTGATCGACCTAGCTGAGTTCGGTTTCCACCATGAATATAGCAGCGCTCTTGCCACCGGCGGTCTGTGATCTCTTCAGCCATGCAGCCGCGGGGATTGACGTCGGGCCGCTGGCTACGCTCGCGGAGCTGTCGAAGGGCCAAGAGATTTTGCTCGCGGCCCCCGGACCAACGCTGGGCAGCGAAACGACACAACCGGTGGGATGGCCGTTCTCGCTACGTTGGGTTCATCTGCTTTCTTCGGGTTTGGACGGTTATCCGGACTGGTTGTTCGAAGGCGTCACCGTCACGCATTCGCCGGGCGTTTCTGCAATCCCACTCGCGGAATTTGCGCTGGCGACGATGCTGTCTCACGCCCGTCGTCTTCGAGAACTTGCGGTCAGTGCCCCGGAACAATGGAAGCCGGTACAGGCTGGCCGCTTGCAAGGACGGACGCTCGGCGTAGTCGGGATGGGCGCCATCGGCGGGGCACTCGCCAAGCGGGCGTTGGCGCTGGGCATGAATGTGATCGCCCTGCGAAAATCCCACCGTCCAATGCCGCAAGGTGTGCAACGAGCGGTTAGCCTTGCGGATCTCTTCGCGCAGAGCGACCATGTCGTTCTGGCCGCGCCCGCGACTGGTGAAACACGCAAGATGGTGGATGCAGCCGTGCTTTCTTGTGCACGGTATGGGATGCATCTGGTCAATGTGGCTCGCGGTTCACTCATCGATCAGGACGCATTGCTGGAAGCCCTGGACGGTGAGAGAATCGCGCTGGCCTCTTTGGACGTGACCGATCCCGAGCCCTTGCCGGCAGGCCATCCTTTCTATTCCCATCCCCAGGTCGATCTCACTCCGCACTCGGCTTCGCTCGACGATCACGTTCTGCCCGACCTCGTCGCAATGTTCACCGAGAATCTCGGGAACTTTGGGGCGGGGCGACTGATGCGGTGGAGAGTCCACGGAAGCGCAGTCGATGCCTGACAACTGCGTGAAAGGAAATTGAGTATGGTTGCGTCTTCGGCCTCCAGGCTTGCGATGCCTGCCGAGGAATGGCGCGTCCGCGTCGATCTGGCGGCGATGTATCGGCTGGTTGCGCTGCAGGGCTGGGACGACATTATTTTTACTCACATCTCCGCCCGGGTTCCCGGTCCGGAAGGTCATTTCCTGATCAATCCCTTTCATCTCGGTTTCGATGAGATCACGGCTTCCGATCTGCTGAAGGTGGATCTCGAAGGCAATCTTGTCGAAGATGGCGCAAGCGGGGAATTGAACGCGGCGGGCTATGTAATCCATTCAGCGATCCATGCTGCACGAGCGGACGCGCATTTCGTCATCCATCTCCACACGCTCGACGCCATGGCCGTGGCTGCGCAAAGAGAAGGACTGATGCCGATCGGGCAAGCCGCGCTCACCATGATCCCCCAGCTTGCCTATCATGAATATGAAGGCATCGCTCTTGATCTCGCGGAGCGAGAGCGCCTTGTCGCGGATCTTGGCAACAAGCGCGTCATGCTTCTGAAGAAGCACGGCTCTCTTGCGGTTGGCGCAAGCGCTGGCGAGGCGTGGTTCGGTATCTACATGCTGGAACGTGCATGCGCGGTACAAATTCGGGCCTTGAGCGCAGGGCGCGATGGGGTCTGCGACGCTCCAGATGCTGCACAGGAACAGGTTGCCGGGCTGGTCGCCGCGGGCGGCGGTCAATCGGTGTACGACGCTGCGTGGGCGGCCCTGGTTCGTCGCGTGGAGAGGCGCTCGCCTGGCTTCGCTTGCTGAATGATGGACTTGCTCGAACTGGAGAGATGGCATGAGTTCATTTGAAGTCGAACCGCTGACCCCCGCGATCGGCGCCATAATTCATGGCATCGATGCTACGCAACCAATTGCGGCCGAGACCATGGCCCAACTGCGGGCCGTCTGGCTTGAGCGGCAGGTGATTTTCCTGCGCGATCAACATTTGTCGCCCGAGCAATTCAAGCGCTTCGGTCAAAATTTCGGCGAACTTGATATCCATCCGTTCCACAACAATCTGGGCGGGGATCTGGAACAGGTTCAGCAAATTTCCTTCGACGGTAGCCGGCCTCGCGGGACTACTGCGGACCAGTGGCACATCGACGGAACCTATCTGGAGTTTCCCACCACAGCGTCGATCCTGGCGCCGCTCGATATTCCGCCGGTCGGGGGGGATACGGCGTTTGCCAGCATGTACGCTGCCTACGATGCCCTGCCGGATAGTTTGAGGGATCTTTGCGATCGGCTGGAAGCACTCCATTCTGCGCCGATCCTCAGCGCGAAGGACCTGGTCGGACTGCACCCAACGAAGCGACCCAGCGAACAGGATATTGCGGGGCGCATCCGCCCCGTGGCCCTTATCCATCCCGAAACTGGAAGGCGCTCGCTTTTCGTCCATCGGATGTTCACGCGGCACATCATCGGGTTCTCGGAAGCCGAGAGCAGGCACTTTCTCGAATTCCTGTACTCGCACACCACGTCGAGCCTGGAATTCCAGGTGCGCCATCGCTGGCGCATGGGCGATATCGCGATCTGGGATAACCGTTCGACGCTGCATTATGGCGTGACCGACTATCGAGTGCGTCGGGTAATGCGGCGAATGACGATCAGGGGCAGTCTGTCGCCAGTCACAACCGAACAGCGAGAAAGCGTGGGGGTTTAGCGGCATCCGCGACGCAAAAGGAGCGACATTCTAGCAAATCGGCTTGAGGGGCGATGCCGCCGGTCACGCTGGCCGGCGGCATATGCGTTAGGCCAACATCAAGTTGGTAAGTGCGGTGGGGATTGAGAACCTCGGTGATGTTGTCCTATCGTGAGTTTGCAGAAAACATCTGCGTGTTGAGAGGAGAGTGGGGTAGCCTTGCGCGTTAACCTTCCGATGGATTTGCTGCGTAGCTTTGTGACGATCGTCGACACGGGATCGATGGCGCGTGCCAGCGAGTATATCTTCCTGACGCAATCCGCGCTCAGCCTGCAGATGAAACGGCTAGCCGACATTATCCAGCAGCCGATCTTCCAACGCTACCAGAACACCACCGTGCTCACTCCGGCAGGCAAGACGCTGCTGGAATATGCGCGGAAGGTGTTGGCGCTCAACGATGAGGTAATCGCAAATCTCGGAGGGCGGATCACCGGGCCGGTACGGATCGGCATGGTGCAGGATTTCGCAGACGTAATCCTTTCCAACGTACTCACCCGGTTCAAGCGATCGAACCCGGATATTCAGATGGAGATCAAGATCGCGAACTCTGCCGATCTTTGCGAAATGCTCCAATCCGATCTGCTGGATATCGCTCTTTACCTGGGCGAACACGATGACGAGGCTTCCATCATGGATGCCGACCTCGTTTGGCTGGGGGACCCTGAGCTGTTGGCTTTGCCGGTTCTCCCGATCGCCCTCATGTCCAAGCCTTGCCTGTTCCGGGAAGCAGCGATGGATGCGCTGGAGGAACTGGGCAAGGCGCATTCCGTAGTGATCGAAACACCGAGCATCTCCGTGCTGCGCGCAGCGGTCGAAAGCGGCCTTGCGATCACGACGCGGACGCAGGCCTTCCTTGGCAAGCGTCACCCGGTGCTCGACCTCGAATTGAAACCGCTACCCAAGATCTCCTATAATCTGGGAATCCGTCAGTCGCCGCATCCTGCAATCGAGAGCCTGGCGGAACTGATCAGAGGCGCGATTCAGACGATCTAGGAAAGACTGCTCCGGCGCGCTCTAGCCTTTATGCAGCAGCCAGCTTTATCCACCGCTCTCCTCCGGCCTCGCGCTCTGTTGCGCGGACCGCCGCGGGCCTGGCGAGATCCTTGGCGACGATGGCCGACCAGAGCGGCAGCGCGCCCGTGTCGCATTCAAGCCGCTGCGCCCAGCGCCAGATCACGAGGCCGAACGCGTTCACGACCGTGAAGCGGTCTGCGGAATAGGCATTACCGGCCGCACAGCGCTGCTCCAGGGCGACCAGATCTTCAGCGAACTGCTTGACGCCGTTTTCCTTTATCAGGCGCCGGACATCTTCATCATCGCCGAAACGTTCTCCGCGAAATATCTGCGCGATGTGCAGGTGAACGCTCGTGGAGAACCAGGCGAGCATCTCGTACTCGCTGGCGAGAGCTCCGGGATCATCGAACGAAAGGAGCTCTGCATCGCGATTGCTTGCGGCCACGTAGGTCAGTGCAGCAATGGCTTCGGTAATCGTGCGCCCCTCCGCTATCAGAACCGGCACGCGGCCGAGAGGATTGATCTGCAGAAACTCAGGTGACCTCTGATCTCCGCCAGCCAGATCCAGCTTCACCGCGGAATAGCTCGCTTCGGCTTGTTCAAGCGAGGTAAGGACGGCAAACGCGCAACTCCCGGGTGCATAGAAAAGTTCGATGCTCATTTTTTTCCTGTTTCGAAGACCTTCGCGGTCAATCGTCCCCTCGGAACTCCGACCTTGATGGCAAGATGTTCTAGATGCGGGTTCTGCTCCGCAGGTAACAATCACAGCAACATCGCGGTCCCGGTCAATTGAGTAATCATAAAGAGTGGGGTGAGTTTTTTTTAGGATGCCTGGCTCTTTAGGTTGGCTCATCGGTGATGTTAAAATTATTGAATTCCGGGGCCTTGGTGCGCGTGCGATAGGCGCTTCCCATTCGATGATGTTGCATGGCCGTTCAAATGATGTCCTAGAGACGAGAGGGGGAAAGCGCCTGCCAGCCGGCGTGGATTGCTGCGCGGAAGGCGCCGATGGGACGGATGCGAATGGATAATGGCAATCTGTCGAAGCTGCGCGAATTCGTAATGGAATTCTCTAAGCTACTCAGCCGGGCTTCAGGCGAAGCCGATATCATCTCCGAAGGATCGCGTCTCCTCGCGACGCTTGTGAGGAAAGATGACTGGCTCCCCGACGAATTCAGCCAGCCATCGGCAGAGCGCTATTGCCAATACCTTTTGCATTGCGACAGCGCGGAGCGCTTCAGCGTGGTCAGTTTCGTCTGGGGACCCGGCCAGGAAACGCCGATCCACGATCATCGCACCTGGGGCTTGATTGGCATGCTGCGAGGCGCCGAACTAGGCCAGCATTATCAACGCTGCGCCGATGGTTCGGTTCAGCCAATCGGATCGCCCAGCCGACTTGAACCTGGCGCAGTCGAGCATGTTTCGCCCACGTCGGGCGACATCCACAGGGTAACGAATGCCTATGCCGACCGCGTATCCGTGAGCATCCACGTGTACGGCGTCAATATCGGTCGCTGGCCGCGTGCGACCTACACTGCGGCTGGGCAAGAGAAAGCCTTCACCTCGGGCTATTCGAACGACACGTGCCCCAACTTCTGGCACGCATGACGGAGTAACAACTTGCCTGGAAACCTTTCGCCGCAAGCTGTGCGGCAATCGCTTCTCGCCCGCGAAGAAATCGCGTTGATCGATCTGCGCGAAGAGGCCCCCTTCGCGCTGTCCCATCCGCTCTTTGCGGCACAGCTGTCGGCTGGCCGGATTGAGACCGAGATACTCGATCGCGTTCCCCGCAAGGACACCCGGATCGTCTTGTATGATGATGGTGAAGGATTGACGGAAGGGGCGGCGGCCAAACTCGAAGCTTTGGGGTATGGTGAGATAAACCTGCTGGAGGGCGGCCTGCGCGGTTGGGAAGCGTCGGGTTACGAGCTGTTTCAGGACGTCAATTCCTACAGCAAGGCGTTTGGCGAACTGGTCGAGCATCGCCGTGGGACACCTTCTCTTCCCGCCCAGGAAGTCCGTCGCCTGATTGAAGAAAACGCTGATATCCGCATTCTCGATGCCCGCCGTTTCGACGAATACGAGACGATGAGCATCCCGACCGGCACCAGCGTTCCAGGAGCTGAGCTGGTCCTGCGTGCGCCCAGCGCAGCACCCGATGAAGGCACCACGATCATCGTCAATTGTGCCGGGCGGACCCGAAGCATCATCGGCACGCAGTCGCTTATCAATGCAGGCCTGCCAAACCGAATCTTCGCGTTGCGGAACGGCACGATAGGCTGGACCCTTGCCGGGCAATCGCTCGACACTGCGCAGACCCGGTCGATACCTTTGCCGAGTATAGCGGATATCGAAACGGCGCGAGCCAGGGCACGAGAGGTTTCCTATCGCGCCGGCGTCAAACACGTCGATCGCGCAGGACTGGCCGCGCTTGCTAGCGTTACGACGAGGACACTCTATCGGTTCGACGTGCGCGATCCGGCTGAATTCCGGGCCGGTCACCTCCCGGGCTTTCGCAGTGCCCCCGGTGGCCAGCTGGTGCAGGAAACCGACATGTTCGCGCCCGTGCGCGGTGCGCGGATCGTGTTAGCCGACCATCTAGGGCCACGTGCCGACATGACGGCCTCTTGGCTCGCGCAGATGGGATGGGAAGTCTACGTTCTCGACGAAGATCTGTCCGGGGCTCTCGAGACCGGCGAAGGGATGTTCGCGCTGCCAGCGATCCCAAATGTCGTGACGATAGATGCGGTGTCCCTGTCCGAATTGATCAAAGATGGACCAACGGAGCTAATCGACCTGGCGACGTCAAAGGCGCACCAGGCGTGTCATATACCGGGCGCGCGCTTTGCGCTCAGGGTTGAGCTTGCTCAGATCCTTGCCCGTCTCCCTGACGAAGCGATCCCGGTGCTTACCGATGAACGAGGGCAGCTGTCTCGCTTCGCAGCGGCGGAGTTTGGTGACCGGGAGGTCTTGGTTTTGGACGGTGGGACACAAGCCTGGATCGGCGCTGGCTTGCCAACGGCGAAGGGAATGGAAAATGCCCTGAGCGAACCGCGCGATCGCTACAAGCGGCCCTATGAGGGTACAAGCAACAGCGAAGCTGCCATGCAGGCGTATCTCGATTGGGAGTATGGCTTGGTCGAACAACTACGTCGCGATGGAACCCACGGCTTTTACGTCATCTAGGTAAATCGCCCTGGCGATCAGGGAGCCTCGGTCCTCGCTTTGGTTAGTCCTTCGTCAGAACGTTTAGCGAAGGCAAACGGCTTGATCGCGAAGATGATCAGCAGCGCTGCGATCAAACCGCCGCCAGCCGCCACCATGAAACCTGGTGAGAAGCGCTGAAACTCATCGACGACGCCCGGGCCTTGATCCTTGGCGGCGATCATGAGCGCCAGTCCGAGCCCGCCGACAATCTGGATCGTGGTGTAAAGCATAGCGGCGACGACGCCGTGGCTCGCGGCAGGGGCGCGCGCCATGATCTCGCTCACGCCGAGATTGTTGCCAGTGACGGACACGAAGGGCTGGATTAATAGTATCGTGAGTAGCGCTGCGGCAGCGAAGGCACCTGGTGTATTAGCCAAGGTCAGGTGAAGCGCTACCATGACGACGAACGCAACCAGCAACGAGATCCGTGATTTCCGCAGCAGGGGACGTGAGATGAACGGAGTAAGGAAAACGAGCATGATAGAACTCACTGCCATCGGGAACAAAGCCAGCGAAGCTTCCCATGGAGAGTATCCAAGACCTTGTTGAAACGAGATGTTGGACAAGGCGATGAGCCCCTTGCCGACAAGGGTCATGCAGGCGGTGATCAGGATATACATCGCGAGATTTTCGATCCTCAATATCGAGAACGAAAAGAGCGGGTTGCTGGATCGCTTCTGAAGATAAACGAAGAGCGACAGGACTACCACGCTTGCCGGGAAAGCTAGGGGCGCCAGCGCTCGAGTCTGCTCGTCTTTGGCTACGATTGCCAGTGCGCTTTGGATCAGCAGCCCCATGCCGATCGCCAGGACGATTGCGCTCGTCAGCGGGATTTTGCCGTTTGCTCCTTCTAGAGGTGGCCTTTCGGCAAGGCCGAAACGAACCATGAAAAGGAGCAGCGCACAGATCGGCACGTTCAGGAAGAAGGCTGAAGGGCCCCCGAAGGTCGTCACCAGATAACCTGCTGCCATCGTTCCGAGCGGTACGCCGGTCGCTTGAGCGGCGGTGCTTATGGTCAATGCCTTGAACCTGGCGTTCCCCTCAACGAACGTGCGGGTAAGCAGTGCGATGGTTGTCGGGAAGGTGAAAGCCGCGCCGAAACCCTGTGTCGCCCGCCCCAAAAGCAGAAGGGCGAGGCCGTTTGAGAATGTGTTGATGAGGCTTCCTGCGAGAAAGAGACTAAGGCCGATCGTAAGCGCCTTTCGCTCTCCATAAGTGTCAGCGAACCGGCCCCCTACGATCATGAAGCCGCCATAGACCACGATGTCGCTTGTAAGGATCCACTGTGCGGTGATCGGTGAAAGGCCGAACTTCGCCTCGATCGAGGGAAGGGCGATCGTGACGAGCGAGAAATCGAGCGAGATGATCGTCTGTGCGGTGACGAGGATGAACAGGATACTCGCTGGAGAGCCGTTCAGGAGTTGCTTGATCGCCAATTTCGTCCAATCCTTGCCCACCGCTCCGGAACGAACGCATTCGCGCCTCACCCTGCTCGCACGTAGACGCGAGACCGAAGCATTTCTTATTCCGCTGAACTCGCATTTCGTCCCAACGCGTTCTAGCGAAATTTCCTCAAGAGGGGGATTGGCGCCATTAACATCGCGCGTTGAAACCGGCTCAACACGCCCATTGCGATTTCTCAATTGACCGCCGTCGAAGCTCGACGGGATATTGACTGAGCGCCGGGTTCGAACCCGGCGGGATGGAGAGGTATCGAAATGAGCGTTCTTGATAAGGACAAGGTGGCCTGTCAGGTCAAACCGATCGGCGGGCGGATCGGCGCGTTGGTGGAGAATGTCCAGCTGTCGGGAGGACTCGATCGAGAAGTCGTCGAGGTTATCAGGAAGGCCGTGCTCGAGCACAAGGTCGTCTTCCTGCGCAACCAGACGGGAAGCTCGTCCGATTTTGAAGGCTTTGCGGAGCTCTATGGAGATCCGGTAGGCCACCCCCTCGCCACGGCTCCCGATGGGAACCGCTATGTCTACGAGATGAATTCCACAAAGGAGTTCAGGGCGGATCACTGGCACACCGACTTCTCCTTTCTCGAGAGCTTCATCGATGGTGGGATGCTTTATCCTGAACTCCTGCCCACGCGCGGCGGCGACACTTGCTGGTCGAATACCGCTGCGGCCTATGCCGAACTTCCCGAGCCCTTGCGCGAAATGGCGGATAGGCTCTGGGCGACGCACAATTCGGCGTTGCCGCTCACGCTGCTGGTGCCCGATGTCACGGAAGCGGGGAAGGCCAACTACAGGGAGTACAACAAAGGGATCGGCAAAGCCACGCTGCACCCTGTCGTGCGCGTGCATCCAGAAACGGGCGAAAGATCGCTGCTGCTAGGCAACTTCGTCGAATCCTTCGACGGGTTTCCGAGGACGGCGACCAATGCGATCTACGAATTACTGCATTACTATATCACGCGACCGGAAAACACGATCCGATGGCAATGGCAGATGGGCGACATCGCGATTTTCGACAACCGTTCCTCGCAGCACTACGGGGTAAGGGACTTCGCGCCCGAACCGCGGGTGATGCGCCGAATTTCCTTCACCGCATCTTCTCCGATCGGCTTGGACAGCGCTCTACAATCGCGCGCGGCCGCTGCCCAATAGCGCGAGCCGACGACACCGAGAGGCTTCGCCCGACCGATTGAGGAACGGCAAAGTCCTATCTTAAAAATTATCGATAGGTCGCGACGCGGTTCTCGCGGAAGGTCGCCATCAATCTAAGAGGCCACGCAAAGCCCGGAGCGATCTTTCGTCTCTCGGTAGGTCAGCCGAAATTAAAGAGTTCAACGATAACATCAGGAGGGGCCAGTGACCGTTAGAATTACCCGGAAATCGTTATTCTGGTTTGGTGCGTTGCCATTGGCATTCGGAGGCGCGGCCATCGCAGCGGCGCAAGACGTCCCGGCTCAGCAACCGGCACAATTTTCAAGCGGTGGCGTCCAGGAAATTATCGTGACCGCGCGGCGGCGAGACGAAGCGAGCCAGGATGTGCCCGTTGTCATAGCGGCAGTAAGCCAGGAGGATATTGCTCGGTACAACATCACGACAGTTTCCCAGGTCGCGAAGCAGGTCCCCGGACTGATGGTCGGGGGCAATGCCAATACCGGCGCCGGCGTTCTCAATCTGCGTGGCATCGGATCGCCCTCCGGATCTCCGGCGACCGATCAGGCCGTGGGGATCGTGGTGGACGGCATCTTCTTCAGTCAGGCCAATATTCTCAGAATGGGTCTGCGAGATCTGGCGGGCGTCCAGGTCTTGAAGGGCCCTCAGTCCCTGTTCTTCGGCAAGAACAGTCCAGCCGGTGTGATCTCGATCGATACGGCAAATCCCGGTGACAAGTTCGAAGCGAGCATCCGTGGAGGATACGAATTCGCTAACGAGCTAAAATACGCAGAAGGGATGATTTCTACGCCGCTCACCGAGACACTCGGCATCAGGGTTGTGGGTTATTATGGCGAGAGCAATGGCTGGTTCAAGAACGATGCAAAACCCATCCCGGCGGTTGTCGTTCCTGCTTCACTCGGTGGCACTGGAGAGAGCACACTCCCCGGCCTTGGTAATGACAAGGTTACAAGCTGGCCCCATCGTAAGGAGCTCTTCGTTCGAGGCACGCTTGCTTTCGAATCCGGCGATGGCGCATTCGATGCCAAGCTGAAGATTGCTTATGGTCGACAGCGACAACTAGGAGGCTTGGGGGCAGGCAATCAGTTTCATTCCTGCGCAAACGGTGCACCACAATGGGTGCTCGCTCTAGGCAGCGCCGGCTCACGAGATTGCAAGCTTGATCGGAACTTCAACGAACCTCTCGTCAATCCGGAGATAGCCAAGTTCGACGCTCGTTTGGCCGATGGGGTTCAGCATGTGAACAGCTCGCAGCTTTTGACCTCTTTGAGCATGAACTTCCAGCCTTCGGACACGATCACGATCTCATCGACTAGCGGATATTACAAGCTCAAGGAATTTGCGACCGGCACTACATGGTTGGGTGATCTTGCCAATCTCCAATCTCTTGAAAATGTAAGTATTGATCAATGGTCGCAGGAATTACGGGTTCTGTCGTCTTTCGACGGACCATTTAATTTTCTGGTCGGCGGATATTATCAGCACATCAAGAATTTTCACCCGGGATCGTCCATCTGGGCGCCTCCAGCTAGCGAAGTCGTTGGTCGAAAGGACGTCTTCGTATTCATAAATCACACGAATACGATGAAGGTTGAGGCGTATTCGGTGTTTGGTCAGGCGATCCTTGACCTGTCGTCGCAAATTCAGATTACGGCTGGCGGACGATATTCGTGGGAGAACAAGTCGATCAAGGCGATCTCGCAGCCTTACGCATTCAACCCGAACACATTTGAAGTGGCTATTACACCCGACGAGAAATCCTGGAAGAATTTCTCTCCTGAAGTCGCGATACGGTACAAGCCGAGCCCGAATACGACGTTCTATGGAACCTACAAGAAGGGTTTCCAGTCCGGCGGCTTCGATTTTGGATTGGGCATTATCTCGGGCGGACGCACGACACTTGGCGACGTATCCTATGACCAGGTCAAGGTCGAAGGTGGCGAAGTCGGCTTCAAGGGTATTCTTGTCGATCGCCAGCTCTCTCTCGATCTCGCGCTCTACCACTACAAGTACCAGGACCTTCAGGTATCGGCGTTCGACGGTGAAACTCTCACTTATCGCGTCACCAATGCGGGCACGGCGGTTACCAAGGGCGTTGAGCTGAGCGCTCAGTTCGAACCGCGTGCGGTGCCCGGGCTGCAGTTGCGCGCCGCCGTGAACTACGGTGATCAGCACTACACGTCGTTCGAAAACGCTCCATGCTTTACCGGCCAAACGCCGGCCAAGGGATGCGCCTTCAGAGCAACCGCAGTCGACGGGAAGGTTATGGTGAGGCCGATCCTGCCCGGAGAAACTGGCAACGCGCAGGACCTAAGCGGCCGCCCGCTCACTCGTTCTTCGAAATGGAGTGGTAACATTGGGGCAACTTATGAGCACGAGATCGGTGGTGGATTGAGCTTCTCGATTTCCGGCGATGGGAATTACCGTAGCTCCTACACACCTGATCCTTCCCAAAACCCGCGAGCCCTTCAGAAGGGATATTGGCTGCTCAACGCCACGGCTGCGCTGCGCGGACCTGAGGACAAGTGGGAGCTAGCTCTTATCGGCACCAATCTCACGCAGAAGCTTCGGGTAACCCACAGTTTCGCCAATGCTCTGACCGGAGGACGCACGGGCAGCGCAACGGCATTTGAAGGCGATTTCCTGGGAAGCGTGACCGAGCCTCGAACCGTTACCATACAGGGCACTGTGCGTTTCTGAGCCATCGTCTAGATCATATCGAATTGTCTCAAGGAGACGAAAAATGAGTTTAAAACTGAAAGTGCCGGAAGATGCTTCGGCAACACCGATCACTGGAACGTTCGGTCTTCGGATCAGGGCGGGGGCACAAAGTGATTTCCGGAGCTCAGATTGGAAGCAGTTCCTCCGTGACGCGCTGAAGCGATACAAGGTTGTGGTGCTGAAGGGAGAGGCGGAGGTTTCGCCGCACGACCTCCTGAATATCGGGCACGCCTATGGGACCCCCGAGACATTTCACCCGATACACAAGAACCTCGACGGGGTTCCCGGGGTGATGGTCCTGCATTCCAACAGTGCGGATCTCCCACTTGTGGATAGCTGGCATACCGACGGATCAACGCGGGTCGATCCCCGTTGCATCAGCGCTTTGCAGGCCGTGACCATTCCAGACTATGGGCGTGATACGGTTTTCGCCGATATGGAAGCGGCTTTCGCTGCCCTGTCTGAGCCAATGCGCACGTTCCTGGAGCAGCAGACGGCGATCCATTCCTGGGGACCCGATCATGCGCATATCGCGCCGGTCGAGCATCCCGTTGTCCTCGTCGATCCGGAAACCGGCCGAAAGTCGCTCTACGTCAACCGCGAGTATACTCGGTCGATCAAGAACATGCGGCCAGACGAGAGCGATCTACTGCTTAAGTTCCTTTATCAGCAGACCAAGTATCACGAATTCCTCCTGCGCGTGTCGTGGGAGGTCGGAACCGTGGTCATATGGGACAACACGGTTACCCAACATTATCTGGTCCTCGACCGCGCCTTTCCCAGGGTCATGCATCGCGTTGTCGCGTTCCCTGAATCCGACTCCGCTGTGCAGCTTGGCACCGAAGAGAAGCTCTTCGTGCATTAGTCTGGCGATTGGCTCGCTTGCCCATTTCTCGCACGCATGACGGCGTTATCGCGATGTGAATCTTGAAGCGCTG
This sequence comes from uncultured Erythrobacteraceae bacterium, assembly GCA_946482075.1. The sequence continues at coordinate 19,469 of CAMLQG010000010.1, read as the reverse complement.
AGAGGCGGGCGAAGGCCTGTAGGCCGATGGCTACGCCCGGCTTGCTTCGATCGAATTGAAGATGAGGAACGGTTCGTGCAGATCGACGAGGTGGTGGCGTTTGCGATCGCTCGGCGGCGGTTGCTGAAAGCCATGGCAGCTGGCGCGTCCGGTCTTGTCCTGCCAGCAGCTACGACGGGCTTCGCGGATCTGCATCTTCCGGGTGGGCCGTCCCAGCGGCGTTTGACTTCCGACTTTCCTGGTAAAGGGGAGATGATCCTGCAGCGGGCCCATCCACCGCTGCTTGAAACGCCGATGCACGTATTCGACCGTGAGATATTCACACCGAACGATCAGTTTTTCGTGCGCTGGCACTGGGGCGACATCCCGACGGCTATCAATGTGCGAGAGTTTCGCCTCCAGGTGGGCGGCGCCATAAACCGCCCGCTATCGTTGGGCCTGGCCGATCTGATGCGCCTTCCACGCATGGAGATTGCTGCAGTAAATCAATGTTCAGGAAACTCTCGTGGTCTGTTCAGGCCACGAGTGCCGGGCGCGCAGTGGTCTCACGGGGCGATGGGAAATGCCCTTTGGCTGGGCGTGAGCCTGCGCCATGTGCTTGATCTTGCCGGGGTGAAACCTAATGCGGTCGCGGTGCGCTTCGGTGGGCTTGACCGACCGCTAATGCCCGATGCGCCAGATTTCACCAAAGCGCTCAGCATAGATCATTGCCGCGATGGTGAAGTGATGCTGGCCTACGGAATGAACGGCACGCAGCTGCCATTGCTGAACGGGTTTCCGCTGCGATTGGTGGTTCCCGGTTGGTACTCCACCTATTGGATGAAAATGCTGAACGAGATCGAGGTGCTTGAAGTGCCCGACGATCGATACTGGATGGCGAAAGCCTACAAGATCCCGGATACGCCCGGAGCGAATGTCGAACCGGGCGCGCACGGTTTCCCAACATTGCCGATCAACAGGATGGTTCCGAGGAGTTGGGTCACCAGCCTTGAGGAAGGCCAGGAAATTGCCTTCGAACCGATCATACCGATCGGGGGCATTGCGATGGGTGGAGGCACGGGAGTTGCTCGTGTGGAAGTATCGAGCGATCACGGGCGAACCTGGCGGATTGCGGACCTTGGACCGGACCACGGAAAGTACAGTTTCCGTCGCTGGGATGCGCGGGTACCGCTAAAGCGCCCCGGGCCTATCGCCTTGATGGCCAAGTGCACCAATCAATCGGGCGTTACTCAGTCCATCACGCCGATCTGGAATCCGAGCGGCTTCATGCGCTCCAACGTCGAAATCACGACGATCATGGCCGTGTAGCGGTGGCCAAGTTGTCTTTCGGAAGGATTTCGGGGCTGGTTATTGCGAGCACAGTTCTGGGCTTGGCTGTAATTGGCCCGCCGGGGGCAAGGGAAGTCCCGGTTCCTGTGGATACGTCCGCACCGACTGATAGCCTAAGTGTCAATGGCTTCACTCTCGTTTCGCAGGATGTGACACTGCCATCATTCGACGAGATCTATCCTGACGGCCCTCATGTGGAAGTCGTGAATGCCAGGTGCTTGGCCTGCCATTCACCCAATATGGTCCTTGTGCAGCCTCAACTACCGCCGGACAAATGGCGCGAAATAGTCTTGAAAATGCGTGACGTGTATCACGCGCCATTGAACGACGCAGATGTCCGGGCGATCGTCGCCTACTTGCAAACCTTGCAGTCGAAGGGGCATCCGCCAGAGTGATCCCGCCGCCTACGGTGACACCCAAGTCGGCCGCCTCTCGGATTGATCAACCCTAGATAAGTGGTGGCCCACGGTCTGGGGATTGATGGACCTCGGGCTAGATTTTGCCTTTGCAGAGGTCGCACTAACCCATTGAATATCATGCAGCGTTCATCAGGCCAAAAATGCAAAGTTCTGAGGAGGGACTAGGCGTTGCCCCAGCCTTCTAAGCTTGGGGCCACAGGTTCGCATCCTGTCGGGCGCGCCAAACACGAAGGCCTGCCGTAAGATGGCCCCTTCATGTTCGAGTCACGCCAGGTTCGGACTTTCGGAGTCGGCGCGCATGCGTCCGCAGCGCAGGCAATCCTGTCGGCACGGGCTTTCCGAACTAACCCGGACCGGCATCCGCCCTCACGGAGTACCGGCCCGGGAGCCCCCCAGAAGCTCTCCCTTCAGAAGCTCTTCCTTCAGAAGCCGATGCGGATGCCTCCGCTCACGGCGTGGCCGGTACCGCCGCCGAATTCGCCCTGATAACCGGCGAACACCCTTACTTTGGCGGACAGATCGGCACTGAAGCCCGCGCCGGCGATCACCACCGTGTCCTTGCGCGGTGCGCCCGGCACGGTGAAACGGATGTCCGTACCCTGGAAGCCGCCGGTCGCGTAGGTGCGTTCGCCTTCTAGCTGGTGTCGCAGGCCGGCCTGCAGCCAGGGCTTGAAGCTGGCTTCGGCTTGCCGGCCCCCGCGCAGCACCAGCGCGGCGTCCAGGAAGGTCGCTTTCGTGCGCCGGCGTTCGACGTCGAGCGCGAAAGCCGCGCTGCCGGTCTCGCTCGCCGACCCCCTGCGGTTGGAGACATGAGTGACGCCGACCTGCGGCTGGAGCGCCCAGCCTTCCGAAAATGGCAGGGCGTAGGCGGCCGACGCGTCGAGCACGAGGCCGTGCAGATCGTATTTGGAGGATTGCACGCGCCCGTCCGGCACCGCGCGGCTGGTATGCGCCTTGCTCCAATCATAGGCGATGAGACCGTTGAGCTCCAAGCCGCCGGTGGAAAGGTGCGCGGCGAGGCCCGCGACCATGCCGTCGGCATCAGTGCGCGCATCGAGTGCCGCGATCCGCTGGTTGCTGTCGATATAGCCTACGAAGGCCGCGACCGAGCCCGTTCGGCTGCCATAGCCGATTCCGCCGAGGAAGCCGAAGCTCTCGCTCTTGGCGCGGGAGGTGCCGGTATGGCTGTCGGCGGATAGCGAGCGCCAGTTGCCGATGGCGCCGGCGAAGGCATAAAGCCCCGTTTCCGCCTGCGGCGCGGCGGCGACGCCGGAGCGTACCGTCTTGGCCAGGCTGAGGCCTTGTTCCACGCCGAGCTGAATCGCCGTGGCGTATGGCTCCGGCGAGACGAGGCCGAAAGCGGCCGCGCTGGCATAGCCGTTCGTATCGAGCAACACGGGTACGGCGTCGAGCAGGGCGGGGCTCGCATCCCCGGCGATCAGCAGGGCGTTGACGTAGTCGATACCCGCTATTGCCTGGGGCGAGGTACCGACTGTCGGAAGGAACGTGCCCATCAGCTGCAGACGATCCTGGCTTGCACCATCGACATAGCGGAGGAAGCCCGCGATCTTGGAATGATCCCAAGTGCCGATCGTGAATTCGCCAGTGATGGAATCGGCCACGATCATGTCGTAGGCGGTGCCCGGCGTCAGCGGGCGGTTGCCCGTCATGTTGAGCACCGCTCCCGATGCGATGGCGAGATCGCCGTCGATGATCAGCTGGTCGCTCTGGCCCGGAGAAGGCACGAATTCGAACGTAGTGATCGAGCCGCCGGCGAGCGAGACATCGCCGACGACGTTCATCACTGCGGGGGAAGCGCCGGGTGACAGCGTGCCGCCCGATGCGACCGCGATATCGCCGATAACCGTGCCAGCGCTGCCGAAAATGCCGCCATTGCCGACATTGACGTCGGCCGTGATGACGGAATCCTCGGCCCCGATCAGCCGGCCGCCATTGATCGAAATGGCTTCGAACGTGGCCTTGCCGCCGATCTTGCCGACGCCGCTATCGACTTGGAATTGCTCGATTTCCTGATATCCGGAGAGGTCGAGGATCGGAAGGTCCGCTTCGGGCGTCGTCTCGTTCCCGAAGGCGACCTTGACCGTATCGCTGCCGGCGCCGCCTTTGATCGTGCCGCCGATCTCCCATGAGCCGCTCAGTTCCACCACGTCGTTGCCATCGCCCAGATCGACATCGCCGGCGATCTTGCCGCTGTTGACGATGCGATCGTTACCGGCGCCGGCATAAACGCTGCCGCTGATGGTCTTTTCGTTCGTCAGAACGTCGTCCCCGCCGGTAGACACTGCCATGGCGGAGGCCGCTACTTCCTCCTCTGCGGATGCTGCAGCGAAGGTCGCCATGCGGGCGTCGCCCTGCACCGGTGGCTGTTCCGCTTCCTCCTCGGGTTCCGGCTCGGAGGGAGGCAGGCTCGCGCCGTCGAGGACGACATCACCCGCGATCGTGCCCTGATTGGTGAGGTTGTCGCTCCCGGTGCCGGAAGTCACCGTGCCGTTCACCGTCGCGTCCGGCGCATTGGTGAAGCTGTTGGCACCGTCGCCGAGATTGACCTCGCCATTGATCGTGCCCTGATTGGCCATCTGATCATCGCCGGAGCCCGATTGGACATCGCCGATGATGGTGCCGCCCTGCGCGTTGGTGAAGGCGTTGTTGCCCTCGCCCAGGTCGACGCGGCCGTTGATCGTGCCCTGATTGGCGACCTCGTCGTTGCCCGAACCGGCGGTGACATTGTTGTTGATCGTGCCGCCGGGCGCGTTGGTGTATGTGTTGTCGCCGCCGCCCAGATCGACCGGGCCGTTCAGCGTGCCGGAATTGCTGAGATTGTCGTCGCCGTCGCCGGCACTGACGCCGCCGCCGGTGCCGCGGGTTTCCAGCACTTCGAAGCTGACGAGCTGATCGTAGATACCGAGGTCGACGATTTCGTCCTCGCTTCCGGTCAGATCGAGGACGAACGTGTCGGTGCCCGCGCCGCCGTCGGCCGTCCCGGTGAAGGTCGCATCCCAAGCCTGGACGAAGGTGTCGTCCCCTTCGCCCAGATAGAGATCTCCGTCTACGGTGCCGTAATTCTCGAACCGGTCATTACCCGAACGCAGCGCGATGCCGCCCTCGATCACGCCCGTCGAGGAGTTCGTGACGCTGTCGGCGCTGGGACCGAACGTATCGATTGCGCCGCCCCAAACACCTTCGAAATCGACGTCGCCTGCGTTGATGGGAACCAGAGTGCTGCCGTTGGGAAGGTTGAGCGAACCGCCCGGACCACCGCGTATGGTTCCGTGGTTCACGATCGTCACATCATTGGCTTCTGCCACAACGATCGCAAGACCCCCGCTGTCAGGCTGCTGATCCGGCACCACCTGCACGCTGCCCGTCCACATGTGCGCCGTGCCGCGCGCGTCGATCAGCCCGCCTTGTTGGTTGGTGATCGTGACGCTGGAAGTTCCTTCGGCTTCGGCCACCACCGCAAGCGCAACATTGAAATCGATGCCAATCTGTCCCTGCGTCAGCCCTGCAGCTGGAGGAAACGTCAGGTAATTGCCGCCGGAAGCGGTGATCGAGCCGCTATTGGTAACCGTCACGGTCGCATCCGCATCGACAGCTTCGGGCAGCCCGGAGCCAACGTCGCCGGCCTCGAGGTCTAGGAACACGGCGCCGCCTGCGTAATCGGCATTGCTGATCGTGCCGGTATTGTTGAAGACGAGTTCCGCGCCCAGCGCCGTCTCCTGTTCGACGAACAGCGCTTCGCGAAGATTGCCATCGGTATTCGCGCCTACCGTCACCCCATGGTCGGACCGGAGCGCCTGCGTGATCGATCCATTGTTGGTGATCGTGACGAGGCTGGCATTGGCTTCCAGTTCGACCGATCCGGCAATCGTTCCGCTCGCGCTGTTGACGAATGTGACGCTCTCGGCGTCGTTTACGTCTTCACCGTCCGGCGTGTCGGCCCAGTCATCGGCCGCCAGCTCGACGGCCGCCGCCTGCGCGTCGGTAACGTCGGCATTGATATGACCGTTGTTGGTGAAACTGAGCACGCGGGTCGTGACTTCCGCCTCGATACCGCCGTCCAGCGTGCCATTGTTGGTGATGGTTACGCTGTTCGCGACGGCGTCTTCGCGCAAGGCCGCATTCTGGGCGACCTCGAAATTGCCGAGATTGATTTCAACCGCACGGTCGATTTCGAATGGATTATCGCCAATTTCGATTTCGCCATCATTGGTGAACGTGAAATCCGAGGCAACGCCGGTGAAAGAAAGACCACCCGAGATCAGGCCGTTTTCGCCATTCTCGATCGTGACTTCATTCAGTTCCGTAGCATTGACGGCTGTCGTGAGGCGGACGGCGGCGTCCGTTCCGTCCTCGAACTCGGCTTCGATAGCAGTCGAGGACGGGCGCGCGCCCGAATCCGTCATCTCGATGGTGCCCGTGTTGCGGAACGTGAAATCCTTGTCTGCCGCGCCGCGAATGACCGTACCCGGCCCATTACTCGTCAGATTGACGTTGCCATTGTTGGTGAAAGTCGCGGCGGCGATGCGAATGTCGCCGTTGACGATCCCATTGTTGGTGAAGCTGGTGAGCTCGTTTCCATGGCCGATCGTATGGATGCTCTGCGGAGCGCCCGGCTCGACCCCGGCGCGCGGATAGGTCGTCTGCGTGGTATGGTAGGTGAATATGGCGGCAGGCGTCACTTCGATGGGATAGACCCCGGTCGTGTCGATCATTCCGATCGTGCCGTCATTCACTACGTTGCCGTCGCCCATGAGGGCGATCGTCTGGCCCGTGCCGGTCAGCGTCAGCGTAGTGTCGGTTCCGCGGACTTCATAGCCTTCGAGTTCGAAAGTGTCCGGAAGTTCATATTGGCCCATCGCCACCGATTGGGTGGCGGCGTAGCTCTTCGTATAGATGTCGAGCCCGCCGCCGGCCAGGATCGTATCGGTGCCGGCTTGTGCCCCGCGCTGGATGTAGTTGGCCGTGGAGTAGCCCGTGGTGCCCAGCGTGACGCTGCCCGCGGTGCCGCCTTCGTCGATGTAGTAGATGATCGAATTGTCGAAGGGAGTCGGTCCGGCGTCATGCACGAAAACAAACCCGTCGATCTCTCCCGCGTTGGTGACGCCGAACGTGTAGGACGCATAACCGTCGATATTGTCGATCGAACCGCCCGCCTGGTTGTTGACGAACAGGGCGAAGGAGCCGGCCTGGCTGATCGCGCGGGTGTCCGGCGTGCCGGGATCGTCGTTTATCTCCCCGCTATTGGTGACGATGGTAACCGTGCCGGGCGTACCGACGACTTCGCCGCGCGTTTCGGTGTTGTTGATCGTGCAGACCGGGCCGGGGCTGCCATCGCCGCAAGTCGACTGCGCCATCGCCGTCTGTGCCACGGACAAGGCATACACGCTCACACCGGCCGCGATCACGCGACGGGACATCCTCCAACTTTTCGGCAATTTATTTCCCCCTGATTCGGTTGCTTAGGCAACTGAAAACCCGGGAAAGAACTTACGCGGCGGGTGATCTCGCGAACAATCTATGGATTTCCATAGGTGGCGCTGGTCCGCTGCGGATCACATAAGTTAACGTCATGCAAGCAAAGGGGAATGCTTCGGACGATGACCAGGATGCCGGCGAGCATGGGCGGCGGTGACGCCAAGAGGGAGGAGCGGCCCCACCGATGAGGCAAGCCATTCAATTGTCCGGGCGGGAAAAGCAGTGCCTGGAAGAGATTGCCCGCGGCAAGCGCGTACAGGGTATCGCGGAGCGGCTGGAGATCGCACCCGTCACGGTAGAGATGCATCTGCGCAATGTCCGGCTGAAGCTCGGCGCGTCCACCAATCCGGAAGCGGTGGCCAAGGCCATTACGCTCGGTGTTATTGACGTCTAACCCCGTTGCGTGCCGTTTTGACTCTGATATTCTGTGGATCGAGTAATAGCGGTCTTGCGGATATTTGCATTGGATACACGATTATACGAACGGGAACTGGGGGAATTGTACGAGACGCTGGCCGGTGGCCAATGCGTCGACGATCATTGGCACATCCTCACCGGTTTCATGGCTCGCCACGGGGCCGATCTGATCAATTACGCGGTGCTCAACACGCTGACCGACGAACGCAACGAAGCGCGCGTCACCCAGTTCTCCAACATGGATCCGTCCTGGATCGAATTCTACCTCGACCGGAAGATGGATCTCGACGATCCGCATGTTCACTATGTGCGGGAATGCCATCACCGGCCCTACAGGTTCGACGAGGCGGCGGCTCTTCGCCTGGAGGATAAACGCGCCCGAGACGTTCTTCTCATGGCCGTGGATGCCGGGCTGAAATCGCAACTGAGCGTGATCGCTGCCGACCCCAAGGGTGCGCGTGACCCGATCGGGGGGATGACGATCGGATCGTCCATCCAGTCGCCCGATTACTTCAAAGCGATCGCGGGCAAGGAAGACATGCTTCTGTCGGCGGCGTTGATCTTCCACAATCACTGCATCGGCGAGATCCGCCGCGAGCAGGTTGGCGCGCAATCGCTGACGGCGCGCGAGCGCGATGTGATGGCCTTTGTCGCGCTTGGCCTGCGCACCAGCCGGATCGGCGAACGCATGGGGCTGGCCGACGTGACGGTGGAGATGCATCTGAGGAACGCCCGGCGCAAGTTGCGCGCGGCTACCACGGCGCAAGCCGTCGCCCGGGCCCTGATCTTCAAGGACATCGAACTCTAGGAACTCCAGATGGAGGAGCCGGCCGGGAGTGGCGCAAAGATCACGCTCTTGCTTACAAGCCCGTGTGGCACAGAATCGTTATTGCAAATCATTCGCGATATGCTTAATCGCCAGTGCCGATGGTTCCTCTCCGCATGGCGTCCGTGGATGCGGTTGGGCTGAACGGATGAACGGGGTTTGCACATATGATTTCGAAATATTCGCTTCTGCTTGGCGGTGCGCTCTTTGCCTTCGCCGTGCCTGCGGCGGCGCAGCCGGCCGATACGCAGAGCGAAGCGGAAGACCAGGGTGGCGCGGATGACGACGTCATCGTCGTCAGCGGCAAATACACGCTGCCTGATGCCATCGACACGGCGACCGGCCTGGGCCTGACGGTGCGCGAAACCCCCCAGTCGGTCAGCATCATGACCGCGCAGCGCATCCTCGACCAGAATCTGACCAGCGTGAAGGACGTGATCGTCAATTCGGTCGGTGTTTCGGTCAACTCGCTCGACGATCTCCGCAACGAGTTCTTCGCGCGCGGTTTCAAGATCAACAACTTCCAGTTTGACGGCGTCCCCCTTGCATGGACGCTCGCAGGCGGCGCCGGCGAGACCAGCGTCGACGCCTCGATCTACGAACGCGTTGAAATCGTGCGCGGGGCGACCGGCTTGCTGAGCGGCGCGGGCGATCCTTCGGCCTCGGTGAACTTCGTCCGCAAGCACGCCGACGCCACCGACCTTGCGGGTTATGTCAATGCCGGCTTCGGCAGTTGGGATACGTGGCGTATTTCCGCCGATGTCGGGAGCGCGCTGACCTCCGACGGCCGCATCCGCTTCCGTGGCGTAGGCCGCTATGAAGAAGGCAAGAGCCAGGTCGATCTCTACAAGAACAAGAAGTTCGTGCTGTATGGCGTGATCGATGCCGACATCACCGAAAGCACACTGCTGCGGGTCGGCATCAGCCATCAGGAGAACGATCGGGATGCTCCCGCCTGGGGCAACTTGCCCACCTTCTACAGCGACGGGACAGTGACCGACTGGCCGCGTTCGAAGAGCACGACGGCGAGCTGGGCCTATTGGGACACGACCAACCAGAACATCTTCGCCACGCTGAAGCAGGATTTCGGCGAGGATTGGAGCATCGTCGTCAACTATAACCGCCTGAAGAATTCCGAGAAGGCGAAGCTGCTCTACCTGTCCGGCCTCGTCGACAAGGCGACCGGGCTTATCCAGTACGCCTATCCCTACAAGGACGCGGGATCGAGCGTCCAGAACAGCTTCGATGCGCAGATCAAAGGCAAGGTCAACGTCTTCGGCCGCGATCATGAAGTTGTTCTCGGCGCGCTCCACAGCGTGCAGAAGCGCCGCAACTTTGGTTACAATGCGCTTTCCTATCCCGCTTCCGGACCGGACTTCGTCAATTGGGACGGCGCCGCCTATCCCGATCCCGGCTTCTCCGAGACCGGCAGCCTCGCCGTCCGGGAGCGGGTGGAGCAGAACGGCGTCTACGGCGTGGTTCGCCTGAACATCGCCGATCCGTTCAAGCTGATCGGGGGTGGCCGCATCTCCAGCTGGAAATCGCGCGGTGTCAGCTATGGCGTATCGAGCGACTTCGGCGATAGCGGCGTCTTCATCCCCTATGTCGGGGCGCTGTTCGACATCACTCCCAACCACCGCCTCTATGCGAGCTTCACCAAGATATTCCAGCCGCAGAGCGCGCGCGACCGCGCTCTGAAGCTGCTCGATCCGCTGGACGGCAAGGCTTACGAAATCGGCCTGAAGAGCGCGTTCTTCAACGAGGCGCTCCAGACTTCCGTTGCCCTGTTCCGGGTGGAGCAGGATAATCTCGCGGTTCCCGACATCGTGGTCATTCCGCCCGGGGGCGGACTGCCGCAGCAGACATATCGCTCCGCGCAAGGCACAGTCAGCAAGGGTTTCGAAATCGAGATCACCGGTTCGCCGCTGCCGGGCTGGAACGTCAATTTCGGGTACACCCAGTTCAAGGCCAAGGATGCGGAGGGTAATGCGGTCAACACCGACCAGCCGCGCAAGCTGCTGAAACTGTTCACGACCTACACGATCGAGAACTTGCTCCAGGGTTTCACATTCGGCGGTGGCGTGAACTATCGCAGCAAGGCCTATTCGCCGGGCTCGAACCCGGTGACGGGCGATCCGTTCCGCTTTCAGCAGGACAGCTATGCGACGGTGAGCCTCATGGCCCGCCTCAACGTGACCGAGCAGTTCCAGTTGCAGGCCAATGTCGAGAACCTGTTCGACAAGAAGTACTACAGCCAGATGGGCTTCTACAGCCAGTACCGCTACGGCGCCCCACGCAACTTCAACATTGCCGCGAACTACAAGTTCTGAATATCCGGAGGGGCGCCATCGGCGTCCCTTCTTCGTTCAGCCCCTGGGCAGGACCAGCACTTCCAGCCCGCCCTCCTTGCCGAGATAGCGCTTCACCAGCGTCTGGATATCCTGCGCGGTGATCGCTTGCAGCAGCTTCGCGGCGTTCTGGTATCGATCGATCCGGTCCGATCGGCTCTGGGCGCGGTCCACCAGCGCCATCCAGCCGGCATTGGTCTTCAGCATGTTCTCATAGCTTTCCAGCAGCGGCTGGCGCGCGCGGCTGAGGATGTCGGGGTCTACCGGTGCGGCGCGCAGTTCGGCCAGCGTTTCCTGGATCGCAGCGCGGGTCGCGTCGACATCGACGACATCGACAGAGGCCGTCAGGTCGAACGTGCCGTAACCCCGATAATAGCGTGACGGCGCACTGGACGCCTGCGGTGAATAGGCCTTGCCGAGCTTTTCACGCAGCGTGTCGGTCAGTTCGATGCGGACGATCTTTTCCAGCAATTGCAGCTTCAGCGTGTCGAGCGGATCGCTGTCGTCGCGTGTCGGCCAGGTCAGGCGCAGCAGCGCCTGGTCGGTGGGGCCGGTATGGTGGATCACGCGCGGCTTGCGGTCGGCCGTGAAGCCGCGGTTGCGGTTCTCCGCGTAGGGGCGGAACTCCGCCTCGCGCGCGGGAATCGCGCCCAGCGTCCTGGCGACCAGCGCAATTGCCTTGTCCTCGTCGAGATCGCCGACCAGCGCGATCTCGATTGCGCCTTTCCCCATCCGGTCGTCGATCGAATCCCGCAGCTTCGCAAAGGTCAGCGCACGGTAATCCGCTTCGGATTGCAGCGTGAAGCGCGGGTCCTTGTCAGATGTGATTCCGCCGATCTCGCTGGAAAGCGCCCCTGCGGGCGTAGCGTCCTTGCGCGCGAAGTAGTTCGCGATGTTGCGGCGGTAATTTTCTTCCCCTTCCGGCCGGTATCCCGGGTCGGTGATCGCGGCCGCCAGCAGGTCAAGCTGCAATTCGAGATCGCGCGGCGTGGTGCGCGCGTCGGAAACGAAAGTCTCGCCTTCCGCGGTGATCGAGAAGCCCACGCTCTTGCCCGCGAGGATCGACTGGAGATCGTCCTGGCTGTGCTTGCCGAGTCCGCCATCGGGCAGCATGTCGATCATCGCGGTGGAGAGCGGGCTGCCGGCCGTGTCGAGCATCGATCCGCCATCGAGATTGAGCTTGATCCGCACCGTGTCCTTTTCGAGCGCGGTCGATTTGAGGTTCAGCCGCACGCCATTGGCGAAGCGCACCTCGCGGATGCCGAGGCGCGGATCGACCTTGTCGGACACCACCGCACCCGGCGGGCCGAAATCCGTATAGGCGAAGGCGCCGAGTTGCGCGTCGCTGCCGCGTTCGAGCTTCGTGCCCACGGCTGCGTTCCAGGCTGCCCGGATCGCGTCCGCCCCGCCTTCCGGCTCCCTGCGCCCCCGGAAGCGCAGCAGCGGCTTGTCGAGCGGGATCGCCTCGCGCTTCAGGGCGGCCATCACCGATTTCGGCGTGATCTGTGGCACGAAGGCGAGGAAGCGTTCGAGCGCGCTTTGCGGCGTGGAAGTGACGGTTTCGTCGCTCAGCGAATTCAGCACCAGCGCAGCGAGAGCGCTGTTGGACCGCGTATCGGCGGAGGCTGCCGCGTTCTCCGTGGCAGTGCGGGTGTTGGCGACCTGTTCCGCCACTTCCGCGTCGGTGAAGCCGTATCGCATCGCGCGGCGATATTCGACCGCGGCGGCGGTCAGTCCCTTGCGCCATTCGCCGTCGCCGGTGTCGATGATGAGATTGGTCGATCGTCCGACCTTGAAGGTCGAGCCGGTGCCGATGCCGGCCCCGCGGAACGGCGGCTTGGCGCTCCGCGAAATCCGTTCGAGCCGGCGATTGATGATCGCATAGCCGATCTGGCGCAGCAGATTTTCCCGCCGCTGGGTGATCGTGTCGGGCTCGTCCAGCCAAGGGCCGTTGCGCGTGGCGCTGACCCGCTCCGACAGCGCGGGATCGAGATAGATGTCGGTCAGATCGCTGCGTTTCGGATCGACCGGACCGGGATCGGGCTCGGCGGGCTGGGCCGCGCCTTGCCAGTCCGTGAAACGCTCGCGGATCTTGGCTTCCACCAAATCGGGCGCGAAATCGCCGACCACGACCAGCGTGGTGTTGGTCGGCACATATTCGCGGCTCCAGAACGCACGCAGCGACTGGGTCGTGGCGGCGTTCAGCGTTTCGGCCGTACCGATCGGCATCCGCTGGACATAGAACGCGCCGGGATCGGAGAACTGCAGCCGGTCTTCCAGCTCGCGAAACGCATAGGTGTTGCGGTCGCGCTTTTCCGCCAGGATCACGCCGCGCTCACGGTCGACCGCTTCCTGCGACATCGTCAGTTCGCTCGCGGTCTCGCGCATCAGCATCAGTGCGGTGTCAAGCAGGGCGGGATCGTTGCGCGGCAGGTCCAGCTTATAGGTGGTCTGCTCGAAGCCGGTCGATGCGTTGGTATCCGCCCCGAAAGCGAGGCCCTTGCGCTCCAGCAGCTTCACCATCTCGCCTTCGGGCACATGAGTGGAGCCGTTGAACGCCATATGCTCCACGAAATGGGCATAGCCACGTTCCGCATCGGTTTCCGACAGCGAGCCGCTATCCACCACCATGCGGACCAGCGCGGTGGCTTCCGGCCGCGCATTCTGGCGAATGACATAGCGCATCCCGTTGGGCAGCTTGCCGAAGCGGAAGGCGGGGTCCACCGGCACGTCACTGGCCTCGAACGTCCAGGTGACTTGTGGCCTCGGCGTGGCGGCGGGCGGGGAAATCTGCTGGGCGCAGGCGGCAAGCGCGGTGGCGAACAGCAGCGCGGCGATCGGGCGATGGCGTTTCATTTCCACGATACCTGCCTTACCGTCGGGGCGAAGACAACCGAATGCGCCATCGGCCCGCTTTCCGACAGCTGCAATATTTTCGTCATTTTTCAACTCTCACGCAGCTATGGATGGGACATGGAAAACGGTGTGCGGATGGATCTGGTCTACAATCCGGCCGCCGGGCGGTTTCGTCCGGCACAGCTGGATGCGCTGGCCGATGCCTTGCGCAGCTATGGCTTCCTGCCGCGCATGATCGCGACCACGCCGGAAGGCGTCGCGCTGTCCGATGATGCCGAACTGGTCTGCGTCCATGGCGGCGATGGCGCGGTGCGCCTGACCGTGGAGGCGCTGGGCCAGCGGGTGGGCAAGGTGCCGCTATGCATTTCGCCCGCCGGTACGATCAATCTCGTCGCGCGGGAACTCGGTTATCGCAGCCAGCCGGCGCTGCTCGCCGCGCAGATTGCGCGAGCCTGGGCGCGAGGGCGGGAAAGCTGGATCAGTTCGCCGGTGATCAGCTTCGGCGGTGCGCCGGTGGTTGCGTGCGCCAGCATCGGGCCGGACAGTGCCACGGTCGCGCATCTTTCGTCTGCGCTCAAGCAGCGCATCGGACGCTATGCCTATGTCGTGGCGATGGCGCAGCTTGTGCGGCGGTGGCCCCGCCACCGCATGGACCTGCGTGCGGAACTGGCTGACGGCACCATGCTTGAAATCCAGGCGGAAGCGATCTTCCTGGCGCGGGGACGGTACTATGCGGGGCCCTTCCGTTTGTCGAAGAAGGCCGCGTTGGATAGCGAGACGGTGGAACTGGTTATCATGCCGCGTGCCGGGCGATTGCACTGCACATTCTTCGCGCTGGCGGTGATGATGGGCCTGCCGCTCGACCGGCTCGGTATCGCGCGCACCCATTCGGTCCGCGCGGTCGATATCGGGGAAAGCCTCCTGCCGATCCAGGTCGACGGCGACAGCACCCCGCCGCGCGCCGGCCGCCTCGCGGCAGCCGGGCATGTCGCGCGGTACTGTATCTAGCCTAACGTCCGTTCGTCCTTCGACAAATTCAGGACGAACGGCAGAAGGCTTGTGCCGCCCTTACTTCTTCCCGCGCAGGCGGCGGTGGGTGGACAGATCGAAGATCTCGCCCGGACCGCTATCGTCCTGCAGCAGGCCGAGCCGGCGGGCGACTTCCTGATAGGCTTCTTCCTCGCCGCCGAGATCGCGGCGGAAGCGATCCTTGTCGAGCTTTTCGCCGGTTGTCATGTCCCACAGGCGGCAGCCGTCGGGGCTGATCTCGTCCGCCAGGATCACGCGCGAATAATCGCCGTCCCAGATGCGGCCGAATTCCAGCTTGAAGTCGACCAGGCGGATATTGATCCCGGCGAACATCCCGCTCATGAAATCGTTCACCCGGATCGCCATCGAAGAAATGTCCTGCATCTCCTCGTTGCTCGCCCAGCCGAAGCAGGCGATGTGCTCTTCCGCGATCAGCGGGTCGCCCAGCGCATCGTCCTTGTAGTAATATTCGATCAGCGTGTGGGGCAGGGGTTCCCCTTCCTCGATGCCGAGGCGCTTGGAGATCGAGCCGGCAGCGACATTGCGCACTACCACTTCGATAGGGATAATCTCACACTGACGAACGAGTTGTTCGCGCATGTTGAGACGACGTATGAAGTGTGTGGGAATGCCGATATGGCTCAGCCGGGTGAAGACATATTCGGAAATCCGATTGTTGATCACGCCCTTGCCATTGATCGTGCCCTTCTTCTGGGCGTTGAAGGCGGTGGCATCATCCTTGAAATACTGGATCAGCGTGCCGGGCTCGGGGCCTTCGTAGAGAATCTTGGCCTTGCCTTCATAGATCTGGCGGCGACGGGTCATGGGAACTTCCTTACCGGGCAGCAGGCCTGTCTGGGGCCCTTCAAATGACTCGCCCCGGCGTGAACGAATGCCGCTTTCGCTGGCTTTTCGTGCGGGGCCGGGGCGTTTGCGCACCCTATAGGCGAATCCGCCCGAATTGCAATTGGTCCCCGATCAGGGAAAATGTTCCCATGAGGTTCGGAACATGACGGTAATTCTTCGTTCGCTTACCGGAGATGAAATCGCCGCGTGGCTGGGCGACCTTGCCGCACTGCGGATCGCGGTGTTCCGCGACTTCCCTTACCTTTACGAGGGCGATGCGGAGTATGAGGCGCGTTACCTGAGGGAATTCACCGTCGCGCCCGATGCGGTCCTGGTCGCCGCCTTCGATGGAGACCGCGTCGTGGGCGCCGCCACGGGCGCGCCGATGTGGGCACAGAAGGAAGAGTTTCGCGTGCCTTTCAAACGGCATGGCCTCGATACTTCACGCCTGTTCTATTTCGGGGAAAGCGTGCTGCTGCGCGATTATCGGGGGCAAGGGATCGGGCACGGCTTCTTCGATCACCGTGAAGCCCAGGCCTTGGCCTGCGGGGCGGACAGCGCGACCTTCGCTGCCGTGATCCGTCCGGCCGACCATCCGGCACGACCGGCCGATTATGCGCCGCTCGATCCGTTCTGGACGAAGCGCGGCTATGTGCCGGTGCCGGGCTTCGTCACCTCGCTTGCCTGGAAGGAGCATGGCGAAGCCGGCGAAAGTCCCAAGCCGATGCAGTACTGGATCAGGCGGTTGTCGGATCGGTCCTGATCCGGCAAAGCGGCCCCATGGCTGGCCCATTCGCATCCCAGGCTGACGATCTTGCTGCCCTTGCCGCGCGAGCTCGCCTGCGCGAACTCCGCCCGCGCGAAGGCGTGGATTTCGCGTCGAACGATTATCTCGCGCTCGCGTCCGAGCCGCGCCTGCGCCGGGCGATCGAGCGTGCGCTGGCGAGCGGCGTGCCGATCGGCTCGGGCGGTTCGCGCCTGCTGCGCGGCAATGCGCCGGAGCACGAGCTGCTGGAGGCCGAGGCCGCGCGTTTCTTCAAATGCGAAAGCGCGCTGTTCTTCGCCAATGGCTATGGTGCGAACTCGGCGCTGGTCTCCACGCTGCCGGCCAAGGGCGATCTCATCGTCTATGACCGGCTGGTGCACGCCAGCGCGCATGAAGGCATGCGCCTGTCCCGTGCGGACCAGGTGGTGGCCGAACATAATGACCCGCAGAGCTTTGCCGATGCCATTGCCCGCTGGCGCAGCAAGGGCGGGACGGGCCGCGTATGGCTGCTGGTCGAAAGCCTCTATTCGATGGATGGCGACCAGGCCCCGCTCGACGATCTGATCGCGCTGGCCGATGCGCAGGACGGCGTGCTGCTGGTGGACGAAGCCCATGCCACCGGCGTGTTCGGTCCGGACGGGCGCGGGCTGGCCGCCCACCTCGACGGGCGGGAGAACGTGATCGCGCTGCGCACCTGCGGCAAGGCGCTGGGCTGCGAAGGCGCGTTGGTCTGCGGGCCGCGCGTGGTGACGGATTTCCTCGTCAATCGCGGGCGCGGCTTCATCTTTTCGACCGCGCCGTCGCCTCTGCTGGCGGCCGCGACGCGCGAGGCGCTGCGCATCCTGGTGGACGAGCCCGAGCGGCGACAGAACCTCCATGCGCTGGTCAGCCATGCGGAGGAAGCGCTCGTCCCCCTGGGCGCGAGCGCTGCGGGTTCGCAGATCCTGCCGCTGGTGCTGGGCGAGGATGCGTGCACGATGAACGTGGCGCGCAGGCTGCAGGAGGCCGGCTTCGACGTGCGCGGCATTCGCCCGCCGACCGTGCCCACCGGCACGTCGCGCCTGCGCATCTCGCTGACGCTGAACGCCTCGAAGGAGGATGTGAGCGCGCTCGCCTCCACATTGGCTCAGGTGCTGGCGTGACCGGCTTCGTCGTCACCGGCACCGATACCGATGTCGGCAAGACGATCTTCGCCGCCGGCCTCGCCGGCCGTCTCGACGGCTGGTACTGGAAGCCGGTGCAGGCGGGGCTGGAGGATGGCGGGGACGCTGGCCGGGTTGCGGCGCTGTCCGGCCTCGCACCGGACCGCATCCTGCCGGAAGCCTATCGCCTGACCACGCCCTGTTCCCCGCATCGCGCGGCCGCAATCGATGGCGTGCGGATCGAGGACGGTGCGCTTTCCCTGCCGGACCAACGCCCGCTGGTGGTGGAAGGCGCGGGCGGAGCGCTGGTGCCGCTGCGCGACGATCTGCTGGCGGCCGATCTCTTCGCGCGCTGGGGCCTCCCCACGATCATCGTCGCGCGCACCGCGCTGGGCACGATCAGCCATTCGCTGATGACGATCGAGGCGCTCCAGGCGCGCGGCGTGCCGATCCACGGCATCGCTTTCATCGGGGAGGAAGCGGCGGACAGCCAGGATACGATCTGTCGGATCGGGCAGGTCCGTTCGCTTGGCCGGCTTCCCTGGCTCGATCCGCTGGACGCGGAAAGCTTACAAGCTGCATTCGCGCAGGACATCACGCTGTGAGCGGGTCCTCCATCTGGCATCCTTTCACCCAGCACGGGTTGAGCGAGCCGATCCCGTTGGTCGAGCGCGCGGAAGGCGCGGCGCTTTTTACACAGGACGGGCGGCGCATCATCGATGCGATCTCTTCCTGGTGGGTGACGACGCATGGCCACGCCAATCCCCGGATCACCGCGGCGATCGCGGAACAGGCGACCAAGCTCGACCAGATCATCTTCGCCGGCTGGACGCACGAACCGGCGGAGGACGTCGCGCGGGGGCTGCGCGCGATCATGCCCGACGCGCTGACGCGGGTGTTCTTCTCCGATTCCGGTTCCACCAGCGTGGAAGTCGCATTGAAGATGGCGCTGGGATATTGGGCCGGGCGAGGCGAGCCGCGCCACCGTATCGTGGTGATGGAGCGTTCCTATCATGGCGACACGATCGGGGCGATGTCGGTCGGCGCGCGGGGCGTCTTCACTGCGTCCTATGCGCCCCTGCTGTTCGATGTCGGGCGCGTGCCATTCCCGTCCGATCCGCAGGCGACCTATGACGCGCTGGACGCGGAATGCCGGGCGGGCGCGGCAGCCTTCATCGTGGAACCGCTGCTGCTCGGGGCGGGCGGAATGCTGGTCTATCTCCCGCATGTGCTGGCCCATATGCGCGCGATCTGCGCGGCGCATGGCGTGTTGTTCATCGCAGACGAGGTGATGACCGGCTGGGGCCGCACGGGCACGCTGCTGGCTTGCGAGCAGGCGGGTGTCGTGCCCGACCTCCTGTGCCTGTCCAAGGGCCTGACGGGCGGAGTGCTGCCGCTCGCAGTCACCCTGGCGAGCGAGGCGGTATGGGACGCGCATTATTCGACCGATCGCGCGCGGACGTTTTTCCATTCTTCCAGCTACACCGCCAATCCGATCGCCTGCGCCGCTGCCGCCGCCAATCTCGCGATCTGGCGGGAAGAGCCGGTCCCGGAGCGTGTCGAAAAGCTCGCCATGGGGCAGGAAGTGCGGCTGGGCCTGCTGTCCGGCCATGAAGGCATTTCCAACCCGCGCCGCTGCGGCACGGTGACCGCGATGGAATTGGGCGGGACGGATGCGGCCTATCTCTCCGATCTCGGGCCGCGCCTGCTCGCGCATTTCCGCGAGGCGGGCGTGCTGCTGCGGCCGCTGGGCAATACGGTCTATGTGATGCCGCCCTATTGCATCGACGATGCCGATCTCGATGCGGTCTATGCCGCGATCCGGCATGCGGCGGATGAGTGCCTTTCGTACTGAAGATTCCGCATCCCCTCTTGGAGAGCGGCGCGCCTTGCGGCATGGAAGGGCGCAAGCGCGGGATAGAAGCGGTGTGGAGGATGTCATGGATTTCAGCCCTGCATATTTGGGCCGGTATTTTGGTGTGAAGTTTGGCGCCT